>JAOZKI010000045.1 GCA_029935455.1 Lysobacterales bacterium
GACCGCCTGGCGGTGCTCTGGTACGGCTATGACGACGATGGTTTACCCAGCTGGCTGCTGGCCTCTGGCACCTTGGAGGGGTTTGAATTTTCTGCGCCCCTGGAGCGTTTCCATCGGGCACCAGATGGCTCAACCACGGCCCGGGTGGTGGGTACACTGAAGCTCAGCTTCGAGTCCGAGCAACGCGCCCAGCTGCAGCTGGCGCTGGCCAATGAAACGCTGCGGGAGACGGTGCAGTGGTTCGCGATCAGCCCCTTCGTCAATGAACGCAATGAAACCGGTGTTTATGGTCGTGATGATGGTCCAGGCTGGGGCATTAGCCTCGACCATCAGGCGGATACGCGTGTCACCGTAGCCTATTTGTACGACGCTGAGGGCGAGCCACGCTGGCTAATCAGCGAACCACGTATTGGTTCGGAGGACAGCCCCTACCAGATGCTGGCCTCCTTCAGTGACTCCTTATGCATCAGCTGTAGCGGCCCCGCCCGCAATGAACTGGTGCCAGCCGGTACGCTCTCCCTAGCGCTTGAAGGCCCAGGTCGCTGGCTTAACGACCTGACTCTGCCGGCACCGTTGAACGGACGCTGGACCACGGACAGCACGGCGCGCCGTTTCTCAGACGCCGCCGAGCGGCCGCGTTAGGGCGGTGACGCACGGTGACACAGCCCTTGAGCGGCAGCTGAAATCCGCACTGGACGCCCAGCAGCGCGGCGATTTGGCCGGTGCTCACCGCACCTATCAGGAAATCCTGAGCCAGCAGCCGCAACATGTGGGCGCTCGCCTGCACCTGGCCCTACTGCATTATCAGGGCGGTCGCCAGCGCGTGGCCGCCGAGCGCTTGCGTGAGCTCTTGCAGGACGCACCGACGCTGGTGGATGGCTGGATAAACCTGGGCGCCGCGGAGTTAGCGCTGGAGCAGCTGGACGCCGCTGAGCAGGCCCTGCGCAACGCCCTGGAGTTGGACGCCAGCCTCCCGGAAGCTTGGACCGGGCTGGGCAATGTGCTCCAGGCAGCAGGTCAACCGGCGGCGGCCCGAGAGGCTTTTGAGGCAGCGCTTGAGCGTGCACCGAACCATGCTGCCGCGACCTTTAATCTGGCCCGTCTACTGGCGCAAGACGGGCAGACCCGAGCCGCCATGCAACACTGTGAGCAGCTTCTGAGGCAACACCCGGCGCTGATTCAGGCGCTGGGCCTGAAGGCCGAGTGCGAACTGCGACTGGGTCAGCATGAGCGCGCTCTGGCGACCCTGGACCAGGCACTCGCGCTCGGCGCCACGGATGCGCGTCTCTGGATCCTGCGCGGGACCACCTTGCGTGAGATGGGCCAGCAAGAAGCCGCCTGCCAGGCCTTTGCGGAGGCGCTGCGGCTGGATCCCGATAGCGGCGGCGCTCTGTCCTCCTTGCTGTTCGGCCGTCGGCAGCTGTGTCAGTGGGACGGTCTGGAGCGGCTACTGGAGCGCTTTCGCCAGGGCCTGACCCGGGGGCAGAGCCAGCTGGCGCCCTTCCCGCTGCTGGCGGAAGACAGCAGCCGCCGGGAACAATCGCGCTGCGCTGAACTGTGGAGCGACCAGTGGCCCGAACAGCCCTCGCCCGACCACCACTTCGCCACAGCGGAGCAGCGACTCACCCTGGGCTATCTGTCAGCGGACTTTCATCGACACCCAACGGCCTATTTGAGCGCCGGTCTGTTTGAGGCCCACGACCGCAGCCGCTTTCGGGTACTGGCTTATGCCAATGGCCCGGACGATGGCAGCGCCATGCGCCAACGACTGGTCAAGGCCTTTGACGAATTTATTGACCTCAAAGGCATGAGCCCCAGCGAAGCGGCGGCGCGCATGCGGGCCGATGGCGTTGACCTGCTGATTGACCTGAAGGGACACACGCTGGATGCCGCGCCGGAGATACTGGCGCTGCGCCCGGCCCCGATTCAGGTGCACTATCTGGGCTACCCGGGAACACTGGGGGCGCCCTGGATTGACTACCTAATCGGTGATCCTTGGGTCACGCCACCAGAACATGGGGAGGACTATCGAGAGGCGCTAGCGCGCCTCCCTGTCTGCTACCAGATCAATGATCGACAGCGCCCGCTGCCGGCAGCTAGTGGCAACCGTGAGGACCATGGACTGCCGACAGACGGTATCGTACTGTGCTGTTTTAATAATGCCTGGAAGTTCAATCAGGATACGCTGGACTGCTGGCTCGACATCCTGCGCGCGGCACCGGAGTCGGTACTGTGGCTACTCGGCCGGGAAGGCAGCCACCTAGCGGCCAAATCCCTGCGGGCCCATGCACAGCAGGCCGGTATTGACCCGAAGCGCTTGATCTTCAGCAAATCGCGGCCGCTTCGCGAGTATCTTGCGCTCTATCACCATGCCGATCTGTTTTTGGATAGCTGGCCCTACAATGCGCATACCACCGCTTCCGACGCCCTGTGGATGGGCTGCCCGGTACTCAGCTGGCCCGGCGCTACCTTCGCCAGTCGCGTGGGAGCGAGCCTGCTGGCTGCCTGCGAAATGCGGGCGCTTATCTGCAAGGACCGGAACCACTACCGCGAGCGTGCTCTGGAGCTGATTCGCGCACCCGAACAGCTGCGGCAATTGCGCGCGCAGCTGGTACGGCAGCGCCAACAAGTGCCGCTGTTTGATACGCAAGCCACCACCCGCGCGCTGGAAGCAGCCTATCAGGAGATGGCCCGGCAATACCGGGCCGGCCGATGCAGTTCCTTTGATGTGCCGGCCATCGGGGCCGGCTAGTCCTTACTCGGGTTTGCGAAAACGCAAGGTCATACGATCCGACTCGCCAATGGCCGCATATTTCTCCCGATCCTTGTCACCCAGCTCATAGCTTGGCGGCAAGGTCCAAACACCCTCCGGGTGGTCACGGGTATCCAGCGGATTGCCGTTCACTTCTGAAGCCGCGTCAAATTCCAGACCGGCCTGTGCAGCCAGCGCCATGACATGGGCTTCCGGCACATAGCCCCAGGGCGCGGTTTCCGCTGCATTACTGCCTTCGGCCGCACGATGCTGAACCACACCCAGCACACCGCCGGGCTTCAGCACGCGGGCAAATTCCGCAAACATGGCTTCCGCCATATTGCCCGCTACCCAGCCGTGCGTGTTACGGAAAGTAAGAATCAGGTCATAGCTGTCGTCCGCGCCCAGCGAAGCAGACGCCGGCGGTGAAAAATACACCATCTCCACCTGATCATAGACCTCCGGATTCGCATCAAACTTCGCCTGCAGACGCTCCGGCAAGCTGTAGCGATAGGATGGCTGGTCGGGCACTTCCGGATCCCACTGAGCAATGATAAAGCGGCCATGGTCACGCACGGCGGGAGCAAGAACCTCCGTATACCAACCACCACCGGGCCAGATTTCCAGCACGTTCATGCCTTCTTCAAAGCCGAAGAAGTCCAGCGTTTCCACCGGGTGACGAAAGGCGTTGCGCGCCACATTGGAGGCGCTGCGATGGTCGGCCACAGAGGCCTGAGCCACGCGCTCCGCGAAAGTATCTGCCTGCGCCAAGGGCGCCGCCAGCAGAAGGCTAAGAGCCAGTATGCGTTGCTTCATTGTGTTCTCCTTTAATCAATGCGTTTAGCGGAGGACTACGCCGCCCGCTTCCGATCCCTTAGGTTGATGATTCCTCTGCTTGCCCCACGCCATCCTCCGACGGGGCAGGCGTCTCACTCACGCTTGCTCGCAGCCGCTCGATCACCCGCGACATGTGCTGGGGTGAGCGCGTGTTACGAGCGAACAGCAGATAGAGCGCCGGCACCGCAAACAAGGTCAGAATGGCGGAAATGGTAACGCCGTAAACCACCACCACCCCAATGGGCGCGCGCGATTCCGCGCCTGCACCACTGGCCAGCAGTAGCGGCATGGCACCGAAGGTGGTGCAAGCACTGGTCATAAGAATGGGACGTAAACGCACCGCCGAGGCGTCAATAATGGCATCACGCAGGGAGCGCCCCCGATCACGCAATTGATTGGCAAACTCCACAATCAGCACGCCGTTTTTTGCGGACAGGCCAATCAGCAAAATTGCCCCGATCTGACTGAACACGTTGATGGAGCCGCCGCTCAGCCACAGGCCCAGTAGCGCACCCGACAGGGCCAGCGGCACCGTCACCAGAATAATGAGCGGGTTTACGAAGCTTTCAAACTGCGCGGCCAGCACGAGAAAAACGATCAGCAGAGCCAGCGCGAAGGTAAGATACAGCGAGAATCCGGACTCCAGAAAATCCTGGCTCTCTCCATCCCAACTGACCCGTGCACTGGCGGGCAGCGTCATTTCCGCGGTCGCCGCCAGCGCCTCAATGGCTGCGCCCAGTCGTACGCCTTCCGCTAAATCAGCGCTCAGCGTAATGGCCCGCATGCGATCAAAGCGGTTCAATTCACCGGGGCCGGCCACCTCCTGAATCTGGACCAGATTGGCCAGAGGAATCAGCTTGCCCGTGGTCTCCGAGCGCACATAGAGGTTGGTCAGGTCTTCCGTGCTGGCGCGGTCAGAATCGCGCCCTTGCAAAATCACGCGGTACTCGCGCCCGCGATCCACATAGGTGGTGACCACGCGGGAACCGAGCATGGTTTCCAGCGTTCGGCCCACCGCCGACAGGGACACACCAAGCGCACCGGCACGATCCCGGTCGACACTGATGTTCATCTGCGGCTTGCGTTCCTGATAGTCACTGTCCGGGTCTTCCAGTTCCGGCATGGCCTCCATGGCTTCCAGCATGCGATCCCGCCAGCGCTTTAAGGTCTCATAGTCAGGCCCACCCAGCACCATTTCGATGGGTGAACCGCCCCCGCGCACGCCCAGCGCACGCGACGTACGCCCGAAGGCACGGGCACCGGGTATAGATGCCAGCTGTTCATTGATCCGCGCAGCGATATCCACGTCCCGCTCATCGCGCTCATCCCAGTGTTGCATGAGCACAATGAGCCGCGAAGAATTGACTTCCGCACTGCCCCAGCCGCCCGGCAAGCGCGTGAGATAGCGCAACACCGGCTTACCCTCACCCACCTCGGCGGACACGATAGATTCCATCTGACGCGTGAATCGATCGGTGTATTCGAGCGATGCTCCCTCCGGCGCACGGAGCAGAATCCACAAGGATCCACGGTCTTCGTTGGGCGCATATTCGGCGGGCAGTACACGCAACAGCCAAGCTGCGCCTGCGCTGATCAGCAGCACCAGCGCCAACACCAGCCAGGGAACGCGAAGCACCTGCGCCAGTGCGCGGCGATAGAGCCCCATCAGCTGGACGAAAAAGCTGTCCACCGCTCTGGCCAACCCACGCCGCAACTGACGACCCTTAAGCAGCTTGGAACACAGCATGGGCGTGAGCGTCAGCGCCACCAGGCTGGAGAAAATCACCGCCGCGGCCAGCGTGATACCAAACTCTCGGAACAGACGACCGATATCGCCGTCAATAAACGACAAGGGAACGAATACAGCCACCAGCACGCCAGTGGTGGCAATGACCGCAAAACCAATCTCCCGCGAGCCGTCCAGGGCCGCCAACAGGGGCTTCTGGCCGTCCTCGATGCGCCGGTAGATATTCTCCAGCACCACGATCGCATCATCCACTACCAGCCCGATGGCCAGCACCAGTCCGAGCAGGGTCAGGATGTTAATGGTGTAACCCATGGCCGCCATGACGATGAAGGTAGAGACCACCGATACAGGCACCACGATGGCCGGAATCAGGGTCGCCCGGAGCGAGCCCAGGAAAACATAGATCACAATCAGAACCAGCACCAGAGCCACTACCAGCGCCTTGTAAACCTCGTTCATGGAGGCTTCAATAAACTCGGCGCGATCGTAATTTACGGACAAGGTCATGCCCGGCGGCAGATCATCCTGCACCGCCAGCAACTCCTCCCGCACCGCGCGTGAGACCAGCACGCTATTGGCCTTAGACAGCTGCTCGATGCCCAGGGAAACCGCTGGGACACCGTTGGCCCGGGCGATGCTGCGCTCGTTTTCCGCGCCAATACGCACCTCCGAGACCTCGGCCAGGCGCACCAGTTGTCCGTCAGCACCACGACCGATCACCAGTCGTCGGAAATCATCTTCGTTGCGAAAGCCTGTGTCCGTCCGCAGGGTGAATTCCCGCTGCGTGGACTCCAGCCGCCCGGCTGGCAGCTCTACGTTCTCCGCCCGCAGGGCCGCTTCCACGTCACTGACCGTGAGCCCCCGGGCTGCCAGGCTCTCCCGATCCAACCAGATGCGCATGGCGTAGCGGCGCGCCCCGGAAATTCGTACCCGCGCCACGCCACTGACCGTGGAAAAGCGGTCGACCAGGTAGCGATCGGCAAAGTCAGTGATCTCCAGACCGCTCATGCGGTCCGAGGTGAGATTGAGCCACATAACCGATTGGGTACTGCTATCGGCTTTGGAGATCTCTGGCGCATCCGCCTCCGTTGGCAGTTGGTCTACCACGCGTGAGACTCGGTCACGGACGTCATTGGCCGCCGCATCGATATCACGCGACAGGGCGAACTCGATACGAACGTCGGAGCGCTCATCGCGGCTGCTGGAGGTCAACTTTTCGATGCCCTCGATACCGGCTACCGCATCTTCCACCACCTGCGTGACCTTGGTCTCGACCACTTCGGCGGAAGCACCGCGATAGCTGACCTCTACCGATACCACCGGTGAATCCACGTCCGGGTACTGACGAACCGGCAGCTTGAGCATGGCGGAGATGCCCAGAATCACCAGCAACAGGGAAATGACGCTGGCAAACACCGGCCGGCGTACCGATTGGTCGGAGAGAATCATGGCTGCAGCAAGGTCACTGGCTGGCCGTCACGGGCCTTCTGCGTGCCTTCAACGATAACCTGATCCCCGGGCGCAAGACCGGCGAGAATCTCAACCTCGCCCGGGCGACGGCGCCCGGTGCTAACCTCACGCAACTCAGCCAGGCCGGACTTCGTGACACGCCAGACAAATTGCTGGCTGCGTTCCGGCACGATGGCCTGCTCCGGAATCACCAACGCCTGAATGTCCTGCTGCAGAAGGCTGACGGTAAGGAACATGCCGGCACGGAGCTGGCCGGATGCATTGTCCACCTGGGAACGCACCATGATGGTCCGGCTGACCGGATCCACGCGGGTATCAACCGAGGTCACCTCACCGCTAAAAACCGCATCGGGATAGGCCGCGCTGCGGGCTGTGACAGATAGGCCCGGCCGCAGCAGCGCAATATGTACCTCAGGCACGTCAAAATCCAGCTTGATTGAGCGCGTGTCATCCAGCGTGGTAATGACCGTTTCCGGGCCGACGAGACTGCCGGCGCTCACGCGGCGCAAGCCCAGGTTGCCCGCAAAAGGCGCACTGATCACCGTGTAGCCCAGGCGGGCCTCGGCCGCCGCCACCGCCGCCAGGTCCGCTTCCCTTCGGGCGGTCACGCCCTGCAGTTCGGATTGCGCCACCACATTGGTTTTATAGAGCTGGCTGAGGCGGTTAAATTGGGCTTCCGAATCAGCCAGGGTGGCGCGCGCGGCCGCCAAATCCGCCAGTGGTTCAATGTTTTCCAGTTCGGCCAGCACGGCACCGGCCTCAACATATTCACCCTCTTGAAAATTGACCCGACTCAGCCGCGCCGAAATCAATGGTCGAATTTCGATGGCCTCATTGGCCGAGGCGTTACCCAGCGCTTCCACCGCCAGAGGGAAGGAGGTAACTCGCGCAGGCGCAGCGACCACGCCAGGTGCCATTGCGGAGGGACTCTGCGCCTGGGCATCAAAGACGCACAGGCCGAGAAACCACAGCATCGGCAGCAGTCGCTTAATCGCAGTCATTTGGCTTCGCACCCATCGTTATTATGGTCGCCAATTGTACCGCGCTGGGATTTGAAACGACTGTGAATCTGATGTTCACGATCGACTCACGGATCAGCGCCTAAGGTTCTGGCTGCAGCGCGGGGCCGAAGACGCGCCAAACGTTATCCAGCAGGCGCGGTTGTGCCTGTTCGCTGGGGTGAATGCCATCGGCCTGCATCATGCCGTCAACCAGCGCGACGCCGTCCATGAAAAAGGGCACCAGGAGGGCATCATGGGTTTCAGCCAGTTCCGTGTACAGCGCCGTAAAACGACGTGTATAGCTGGCCCCGTAATTGGGTGGCAGCAGAATTTCGGTCAGCACCACAGCGGCACCTGCGTCCTGAGAGAGCTGTACCATATGCGCCAGGTTGTCCCGGGTCAGGTCCAGGGAGAAGCCGCGCAGCCCGTCGTTACCCCCCAGCTCAATAATGACCCAACGGGGTGTGTGGCGCTGCAACAAACCGGGCAAACGGGTACGGCCGCCCTGGGTGGTTTCGCCGGTGATACTGGCGTTCACCACCTGATAGTCCCAACCCTCGCTCTGCAGGCGCTGCTCCAAGAGGCGGGGCCAAGCAGACTCAAGCGGCATGTTGTAAGCCGCGCTGAGACTGTCACCGAGAACCAGCACGGTGTCTGTCGACGGTGCGTCAGCCGCCAGCGCGGCTGGCTGGCCAGCCCAGCCTAGTGAAATAATGAGAACAAGCAGAGAGAAAAAACGCATGACCACCTCTGAAATTTCAACCGACATAATGCTGAGCGCAAAAGCGCTGAGCAAGCAGGTTACCAGCCCGGAGGGGCAGCTCACCATCCTTGATGATGTGAGCTTCGACGTCCCGGCCGGGGAATCGGTCGCGCTTGTGGGCGTCTCTGGCGCTGGCAAGTCTACTCTGCTCGGCCTGCTTGCGGGTCTGGATGAGCCCACGAGCGGTCACGTCTTGCTTAAGGAGCATCACCTGACGCAGCTGGACGAAGATGGCCGGGCTGCGGTACGCGCTGCCCTTGTGGGCTTTGTATTCCAGTCTTTTCATCTGATTCCCTCGCTGACGGCGTTGGAGAACGTCATGTTACCGCTGGAGTTGGCCGGTGCTGCCAGCCCGCGCCAGCGTGCCGCCGAGGCTCTGGACCGCGTGGGTCTGACCCCGCGGCTGGGACATTATCCGCGCCAGCTGTCCGGCGGAGAAAAGCAGCGCGTGGCCATCGCGCGCGCCTTTGTGACCCGCCCTCAGCTCCTGTTTGCCGATGAGCCCACGGGCAACCTGGATCAAAAAACCGGTGCGACGGTGGCGGATCTGCTGTTTGAGCTTAACCGCGCTTCCGGCGCCACCCTGGTGCTGGTGACCCACGATCTGCTCCTGGCCCAGCGCTGTGACCGGGTACTGCATATGGATGCGGGCAAGATCATCCGGGAAGAGAGACCGATACAGGCCCAGCGGGCATGAGCGGTTGGCAACCCACCGGACGCCTAAGGCTGGCCGGGCGCTTACTCATGCGCGACTGGAAGTCCGGCGAGCTGCGGGTGCTGTTGGCCGCCCTGGTGATAGCCGTAGCCGCCTTGACCGCCGTGGCGTTTCTTACTGAGCGCATTCGCCAGGCTGTGGATCAACGCGTTGCTGCCTCCCTGGCCGCTGACCTGCGCCTGCAGGCCGGCACGCCCCTAAGCGAGGACTATCTGGCGCAGGCGGAAAATGCCGGACTACGCTGGGCCAAAATCACCAACATGCCCAGCGTCGTCTTTGCCGGCGATCGCAGCAGTCTGGCCTCGGTGACAGCTGCCACCGAAGCCTATCCGCTGCGCGGGCGCCTAAAGGTGTCCCAGAACCTGCTGGCAGCGCCAGTGGAAACAGACGCTATTCCTGCGCCCGGTGAAGTCTGGGCCGCGCCCTCCCTGCTGGCCCGGCTGGGTGTGGATGTGGGCGCTGTCATGGAACTTGGCCGGTCCGAGCTACGCATCAGCGGTGTGCTCAGCTTTCGCCCGGATGAGGGTTTCAATTTCGCTGATCTGGCCCCCACGCTGCTCATCAATGATGTGGATCTGGCCGCTACCGGCTTGGTTCAACCGGGTAGCCGGGTCAGCTATCGCCAGCTCTTTGCCGGCCCGGCAAGTGATGTGGAGGCCTTCAAGGCACAGCTTCGGGAAAGAAAAAAACCCACGGAGCGGCTGCGCGACATCCGCTCCGCCGGCCCGCAAATCCAATCGGCAGCAGACCGTGCTGCACGCTTTCTCAACCTCGCCTCTTTGGTCAGCGTGCTGCTCTCTGCGGTCGCTGTGGCCATGGCCGCCAGACGCTACTCCCATCGCCACCGAGACCGCGTCGCACTCATGAAATGCCTGGGAGCCTCGCAGGTGGATGTCACCCGCACCCACAGCCTGCAGCTGATCATGCTGGCTCTTGCCGGCGGTGTGGTTGGTATCGCCATCGGCTACTGCGGCCAGCAGTTACTGGTTTGGTTACTGCGCGATTTCCTCGGCCAGGGTCTGCCCTTGCCAGGCTTTGCACCCGTCTGGCTGGGACTGGTAACCGCGGCCTGCATGCTGGGCGGCTTTGCCCTGCCCGATCTGATGCAGATGGGACGCACGCCGCCGCTGCGCGTGTTGCGTCAGGATATCGATGCGCCGCCGTTGCGTTACGGCCTGGGTCTGCTGGCCGCGCTGCTGGCGATTTTACTGCTGCTCTACTGGATCGTGCGCGACACGCTGCTGGTGACTGCAGTAAGCATCGGCACGGCTCTGACCTTTGCCATACTGGCACTGGCGGGCTGGCTGCTGGTGCGCTCGCTGCAGGGGCTGCGCGGTGCGGGTGGCGCCTCCTGGCGCTATGGGCTGGCCAATCTGGCTCGCCGCGGGCGCGAATCGGTGGTTCAAGTGGTGGCTTTTGGACTCGGCATTATGGTCTTGCTGCTGTTGACGCTGGTGCGTGAGGACCTGATGAGCAGCTGGCAGGCCAGTCTGCCGGACAACGCGCCTAACCGCTTTATGATCAACATCCAGCCACAGGAAGTGGCGCCAATTCGCGAATTTCTGCTGGCGAAAGGGATTAATCCGGAACGCTTCACGCCCATGATCCGGGCTCGCATGACCGCCATTAATGGCGCGGATGTGAACCAGATGGAATTTGCAGATCCACGCGGCGCGCGCTGGGCCCGGCGTGAGTCCAATCTGAGTTTCGCTGCCGAGCCGCAGTCGGAAAACACGCTGCTGGAAGGCCGCTGGTGGTCTGCCGATAGCGAGGCCATGGAAGTTTCTGTGGAGCAGGATTTTGCCAGCGAAATGGGACTGAATCTGGGCGATGAGCTGAGCTTTGATATCGCTGGTGAGCCGCTGAGCGTGACCGTCACCAGCTTCCGCAGTGTGGCCTGGGATTCCTTTCGGCCCAATTTTTTCATGATGATGAGTCCCGCGGCGCTGCGCGATCGGCCCGCCACCTATATCAACAGCATCTATCTCCCGCCCGGCTCGGAGCGAGTGAGTCTAGACCTCATGCGCGAATATCCATCAGTCACCGTGATTGACCTGGACGCCATTCTCGGTCAGGTACGCGATGTGATGGACAAGGCCGCACTGGCGGTGCAGGCCGTATTCTTCTTCACGCTGCTGGCAGGGCTGGCGGTGCTGTGGGCCGCGGTCAATGCAACCCGTGACGAACGCGCCTTCGAGAGCGCCATGCTGCGCTCCCTGGGCGCCACGCGCCGGCGGGTGCTTATCAGCGTCGCCATGGAGTTCCTGGCCATTGGAGCTCTGGCGGGCTTGCTGGCCACCCTGGGCGCCACTCTGGCGGGCTATCTGCTGGCCACCGAGGTTTATGGGCTCGAGTACCGCTTCAATCTCGCTGTGACCCTGCTCGGTCCGCTGGCCGGAGCGCTGTTTGTTGGCGCCGCCGGGCTGCTGGCAACGCGACAGGTCATCGGCACGCCCCCGGTGCAGGTGCTGCGCCGCGCCTGAGCCGCGACCACGCGGAGCAGGAATAAAAAAGCCCGGCCAGAGGCCGGGCTTTATTTGTTTCAACGCTTGCCACGCCGGGCGCGGAAATCAGAAGGCGCCAAACTGTTTCTTCAGCTCTATGCCCCAGACCGCCGGCTCGTTGACAAAGCCCGTCAGGTTGGAGAAATCAATGTAACCGAGCACATTGTCTTCATCCGTGATGTTGCGACCGAAAGCGGCCACTTCCCAACCGCTGGAGAAGTTCATATAGCCAACCCGCAGGCCACCTTCGTACTGGCTATCGGTCACGAACTCGGGCGTGTAATAGAGCGACATCTGGTTTTCACCCCAGTAGGTCCAGTCGGTGAAGACATAGAACTCACCGTTATCGCCCATGGGCACACCCCAGCGCAGGGTAAAGTTGAAGTTGTTTTCCGGCGTGCGCGGCAGCGGGTTACCGTCGACGGAAACCTGACCGTTGCTATTGACCCGCTGTGCCGCTTCACACTGACCGGAGCCACAGGGCGCCACAAACAGGTTCGGATCCTTGATCTGCGTATCGTTGTAGGCATAGCCAAGGGTCATGAGCAGGTTTTCCGTGAGCAGCCACTGCATATCCAGCTCAAATCCGGTCGCCGTGGCCTTGGCCGCATTGATCACCTGGTTGGTATTGCTGGCACCACCAATAATGGAGAGCTGGATATCGTCCACCTCATAGGTGAAGACTGCCATATTCAGCGCCAGGCGATTGTCCAGGAAATTGGCCTTGTAACCGATCTCATAGGACAGCACGGTTTCTGAATCAGCAATGGTCGGAAACTCCAGGAAAGCCACATCGCGCCCCTGAATGGTAGGCCCGCGGAAGCCGTAGGCAATGCGTCCAAACAGCGTTTGCGTGCTGGCTACGGACCAGTGCGCCGCCACATCCCAGCTGACCTGGTCATCTTTGGCGCTTAGGGGGCTGATGGTGGGGATTCCCAGCCCTTCCCAGAGGCCCGAGTACTGCAGAACACGGTACTTTTTCTCATCGTCCGTGTAGCGCAATCCGCCCAGTACCCGCCATTCTTCATTCAGTTCAAAAGCCGCCTGACCGAACACAGCCCAGGCCTCGTTGTCATAGCGCACGCGCGTGTTCTGACCCAGCGAGGCAAAGGAATCGGTCTCTACGGTCAGTGAGGAATCGAAGTAGTAGAAGCCGGTTTGCCAGGAAAACGCGCCCTCCGTATCGGATGCGAGCCGGAATTCCTGGGTAAACTGATCCGTGTCGGCACCATCCTCAGTCACCGACGGCACCAGAATCGTGCCCGGGAAAGTCAAAGTCGGCACGCCGAACACAGGCGCGGCCGGGTCGCAGACAATGCCGGCCGGGCATGGGGCGGAATTGGTAAAGTCCACCACGCCCCCATCGATATCGCCGCGACTGGAGCCATCTGCATCCTGGAAGGACGTGATGGAGGTCAGCGTTGAGCCATTGGCGAAGGCCCATTCCAGATTCAGCGTGACACCGGTGTTTTCATAGCTCTGCGGGTTATTGTCGCCACCGTCAAAGTAGACCGTGTCACGATCGTAGTTACCATTCAGATCGTTACTGCCGGTGTTAAAGATGTTGGCCCGGAAAATGGACGCGGTGCCGTCCAAATCGCGAGCCTGGGCCAGCAGCAGCCCCCGGAAGCTATCCGATTCATACTGCAACTGGATACGCCCCGCCTTCTCATCAAAGCCGCCCATGGCGTCGTTTTCGCCAGTGAAACCATTATCGATCCAGTCATCACGCGTGCGGTAAATACCGGAGGCGCGGAAGCTCCAGTCGCTGTTACCTAAAGCACCGCCGATCGCACCTTCCACATCCGCCGTGTTGAAGGTCCCGAGAGAGCCGCGCACAAAGCCCTCCGTTTCCTGCGTGGGACGACGGGTGCTGACCTTAACGATACCGGCCGTGGTGTTGCGTCCGAACAGCGTACCCTGCGGGCCACGAATCACCTCAACCTGCTCCACATCAAACAGCGGGAAGCTCTTCAGCACCACATTCTCCATGACCACATCATCAAGGATGTAGGACACCGGCTGCGATGCCCCGAGATCGAAATCGATGTTACCCAGGCCGCGCACATAGAAGCGCGGCGCCGCACGGCCGTTGGAGGACTCGGCGTAGAGCCCCGGCACACGGCCGGACAGGGCCAGCACGTCCTCACCACCGTTAAACAAGGATTCAAAACGTTCGCCTGACAGAGTCGCAATCGAAATCGGCACGTCCTGCAGGTTCTCCTCCCGGCGCGTTGCCGTCACGATCACTTCTTCAAGCACGTTCATGGAAGCGTCCTGCTCCTGCGCAAAAGCGACGCTGGCGCCACAGGCCAGAGCACTGGTTATCGCCACTGCGAGTAAGGTTTGCGTTGGTTTGATCATCATTGCTGGATTCCTGTCGATGGTTTTGGTTTTCAGGTTGCTGGCCCATGCCAAGGCTGGCCCAGACACTTCCCCTTGGTACGCGGGGCTAACAGAATCAATAGCTCGCTGTTTTATAACATATTTTTAACGAGCCGGGTAATCAGGGAGCCAGCGGTCCGTCGGGCACGGGGGATGAGAGCCGGTCGAATCGCCCGGCGCCGCCAAGCGGCTTGAGATTTGAGGGGCTGCAACGGCACGAAAGGCCATACAGAGTGACACCAGACACGCGGGCCCGGACTGGGACTTCCCAGCTAGCGCTGCTTCAGGTACTCGTATAGGGCGTCCACCTCCTCCTGCTCCAGAAAGCGGTAGCGCTGCTCGGCCAAATCTGCCTTCCCGGCGACCTGCCGTCCCGCGGGCGCAAGGCCCTGTGTCAGCAACTCGCCGAACTCAACCCGATCATAGTTCGACAAGCGACCCAGTGCCGGTGCCCGTCCGTCCACACCCTGTAAATCAAGACCGTGGCACTGGGAACAGCTAACGGTGCTGAGGTATTCACCCAACCGTCTCGGGCTGGCACGGAACGTGTCGCGCCAGGGCTGCGTTCGTCGCTGTTGCGCAGCAGCCGGGAGCTGCCCCCGGACCATGCGATAGCGCGTCAGCAAACCATAATCGGTGGGCTTAGGACTAGCGCTCTCGGGGGTCAATTGCAGTAGGTAGCTGAAGATGGCACTAAAATCCCGATCGGTCATGGCGGCAAAGGATGCGCTGGGCATCACGAAGACGCTGGTGCCGTCCGGCTTGATACCTTGACGCAGCACCGCTTCTATTTCGTTGACGGTCAAATTAGACGCCTGGCGCGTGAGATTGGGCGCAGTGATTCGACCGTTGAGCGTGTGCTCATAAACAATCTGGCCCTGCAGTCGGTCGCCGTGGCAACTGACACAGCCAAAGATACGGGACAGGCGAGCGCCCTCGTTCTGAATGTCGTCACCAGAGACAAGGGCCACACGCCGTGGCTCCGGCACATGGCTTCGGTTTATGGTTTGCTGGCTCTTGAGATAGACGTAGGCTGAGCACAACCAACCCACGGCAAAAACCCCCAGGAACGTTCGAGCAATCCAGCGCATCAAGAACATTCTCCCTCTTTTACATGGCATGATAGCAAAATGACGCAAGAAAACAGGAACTGGTCCGCCCAGAGGCAGAAAAACACCGGTAACGTGCCCGCGGGACAAGCAGCGTTCCCGCGGCAATAACAGCCACAAACGACGTCAGCCAACAGGAGCCCTGGGGTGTCAGCCCTTCCCCGCATGGACAGTTACACGAAACCGCAGCCACGGCGAATCAGATGCTAAACCCCGGCCAAGTGGAGCACTACCGGCAGCAGGGTTATTTGGTGCTGGAATCCTTTCTCGATGCAGCCAGTCTGGACGCCCTGCTCGCTGCCAGCGCGGAACTGGTTACTGCCTTTGATCCGGATCAGCACCATAGTGTTTTTCGCACCACGGATCGAGACCAGGGCCGGGATGAGGTGTTTTTTCGCTCCGCCGAACAGGTGCAGTACTTTCTCGAAGATGAAGCGCTGGACGGCAGCGATGCGCTGACCGTACCGGCGCAACGGGCCATTAACAAAATCGGCCACGCGTTGCATGACCATATCCCGGCCTTCCGGAGCTTCTGCCAGCAACCCCTATTGGCTACGGTGCTGAAGCAGCTCGGCATGAATCAGCCCCTACTGTGGCAAACCATGCTGATTTTCAAGCAACCCGGCATCGGCGGCGAGGTGCGCTGGCACCAGGATGCCACCTATCTGTATACAGAACCCTCCGCCGTGATCGGCCTGTGGTTCGCACTGGAAGACGCGACCCGGGACAACGGCTGCTTGTGGCTTGCACCCGGCGCTCATCGCAGCCCCTTGCGCGAGCGCTACCGCGTGGACTGGAGTGACCGCAGGGGCACGCTGGAAACGCTCAATAAGCAGCCCTGGCCAGGCGCCGAAGACGCCGTGGCCCTGGAGGTACCCGCCGGTAGCCTGGTGCTCTTTAGCGATCACATGCCCCACTACAGCAGTGCCAACCGCTCCGACCGATCACGTCTGGCGCTGACGCTACATGCGGCCGACCGATCGGCGCATTGGGATGCCGCCAACTGGCTGCAGCGCCCTACCCTCGCACCCTTCCTGCTCGGTAGCTAGCCGCATGCAGCACACGGTTCAAATCGGCATTATTTTTCATTCCGCAGCGGGCGCGACCCGGGAGTTGGCTCGGGCGGTCCACGCCGGTGCCGAACGCGTTCCTGGCACGCAGGTGCAATCGCTGGATCTGGACCCGGCAGATATCCTTGAAGGCCGCTACCGGCGGGATGCTCTTCTGTCCCGTCTCGGTGAACTGGACGCAATGATTTTTGGCTCACCCACCTTTATGGGCTGTGTGTCGGCCCAGTTCAAAGCCTTTGCCGATGCCACCGGCGATCTGTGGGCAAGGCAGGCCTGGGCGGGCAAGCTGGCCGCTGGCTTTACCATCGGCTCGAACCCGGCGGGGGACCAGCTGGGCACGCTTCAATACTTGCAGCTGTTTGCCAGCCAGCACGGCATGCTCTGGGCCGGCTTATCAGTGCCTGGCTACTGCGAGCAGCGCCAGCTCAATCGACTGGGCGCCCAAACCGGGCTCATCGCCTGCTCCAGCGACGGCGCCATCCATACAGATGACCTTAATACGGCGCGCTACCTGGGGGAACGGGTGGCCCAGCTGGCGCAGCGACAGCGCGGGCCCAATTAGTCGTCGCCCGCCGCGTCGCACGCAGCTCCCTAGAGCCGCTGTTGGTGGCGGTCCCGCAACGCCTGCTTACGGTCGCTACTGATGAAGGCCAGATTCAGCGACTCAGCTTGCGCCTGAGCCAACTGCTGGGGCGACAGTCCGATAGCGGGCCCGGCCACCTCATATTCATGTGCGATGCTGATCGCACTGATGGCCGGATCGTCCGTATTCAGACAGAATCGAACACCTGCCTCGGCCAGCTGCCGAATGGGATGCTGCGCATAGGACGCCACCGCCTGAATATGCAGGTTGGAGGTCGGGCAACATTCCAGCCCAATGTCGTTGCGCACCAGGTAGGCCACCAACTCGGGATCCTCCACGGCTCGGAAACCGTGCCCAATGCGCTCGGCTCCCAAATCCCGGATGGCACTCCACACGCTGTCTGGTCCGGCTGCTTCTCCCGCATGCACGGTCACATGCAAACCCGCGTCACGGACCTGGCGAAAATGATCGCGGAAGAGCGCTGCGGGAAAACCGGCCTCGTCACCCGCGAGATCAATCGCCACCAAGCGGTCACGGCAGCTGAGCAGGGCCTGCAATTCGCGCTGACATAACTCGGGCCCATAGCTACGGCTCAGAATACCAATGGCCTCGGCTTCCACACCGAAATCCTGCTGCCCTGCCCGCAGTCCGTCCAGACAGGCCTCGACCACCGCCTCCGCTGCCAGCCCGTGCCGTTCCGCCATAAACCAGGGTGAAAAGCGCAGCTCCACATAGCTCAGGCCCTCCTTTGCCGCATCCTCAACGTTCTCATAGGCGACCCGCCGGCAAGCATCTTCATCCACCAAGATTTCCGTCAGATAGTGGAAGCGATCCAGAAACGCCAGTAGGCCCGGCTCGCTTCCATCAATCTGCACATAGGGCGCCAGCGTCTCCTCCGTATCGGCCGGCAACACCAGATCATGCTGCCGAGCAAGATCCAATATGGTACTGATCCGGACGGCACCATCGAGATGACGGTGCAATTCGCCCAGTGCTTGCGTGGGGTCGAGCATATGTGCCTCCGATTTCGCTGTGGAAATTGTAGCGCCAGCCGCTGGCCACAGGAACGGGGCGAAGCCATTCCAATCGGCTACCCGACCGCCTCCACTTCGCCGCCAATCATCATTCCTTCAGGCTATGACATCTATTAGATCAATTTATTTCATTAATAACTTGCCTTCTGTCACACTGGCCCTCACCTGATGATCAGCGTCGTGTCCGAGCCGATGCCACCGGCAATGGCGCGGGACACGTAGCAAGCCTATCAGCCACAGAACCTGCCGGATTGATCGCCAGTCTGGCCCAAAACATTGTGCGACTTTGGCGCGCAACGAATCCGAAAAAAAGAGGAAACGAGCATGGAAAACCGAGTACCGAATATCACCTTCAAAACCCGCGTTCGCGATGAAAGCGTAGAGGGACCAAACCCATTCCGCTGGGAAGACATCAGCAGTGACGATATTTTCGCTGGCAAGAAAGTGGTGGTTTTCGCCCTGCCTGGTGCCTTCACACCGACCTGCTCCAGCACGCACCTGCCTGGTTTCGAAGCCAAGTACGCCGAACTCAAAGCCCTGGGCGTTGATGAGATCTACTGCCTGAGCGTGAACGATGCCTTCACCATGTACCAGTGGGGCCAGCATCAGCAGGTTGAGAACGTGAAACTGCTGCCGGACGGTAGCGGAGACTTCAGTCGCGCTATGGGCATGCTGGTGCGCAAGGACAACCTCGGCTTCGGCCTGCGCTCCTGGCGCTACTCCATGCTGGTCAACGACGGCGAGATCGAGAAGCTGTTCGCTGAAGCCGGTAAGGAAGACAACTGCGAGACGGACCCGTTTGAGGTGAGCGACGTTGACACCATGCTGGACTACCTGAAATCTCAGGCGGCCTGAACGGGCTTAAGAAAAGCATGTGAAAAAGGCCGGGACGTCCCGGCCTTTTTTTTACGCCTCGCTGGCCATCCCCACGCGGCTGCGCTGGCGCCGACGACGGTGAACCCGCTTAAAGGGATTGAGGAAATGACGATCAACCGCGGCCAGCCGCGCTTCCGGGTAGCGCTGGCGCATGGCGGCCCGCACCGACTGTTCCTGTTCCTTGAGCACATAGATCAGCACCAGATAGGCACCCTGCTCGATATCGTCATGAAAACGACGCAGCTTGCGATTTTCATTATCGAGCCCGATCAGTCCGCCCACCCAGGCTCCGAATAGGGTGAATACCAACACGATAAAGAAGTAGGCCACCTTGGGCACCTCGGCACCAAAGGGCTGGAAGAGCATGACCAGGGCAGCCGCCAGCACTGCGCCGATAAACCCCAGGTTGGCGCCTATGAGCCCGTCCCGTATGAGGTCTGTGGTTTCCAGATAGTTTCCCGACTGAATTCGCTGCTGCTTGAGACCCGCTTCATCCTTACTGATAACGTGCAGGAACCAGTCTTGCACACCCAACTCGCTCATATGCTGGGCGATCTTCTGCGTGCTGGCCAGATTGGGTGCCAGATAGTAAAGACATTTCATCGCTACGCTCCCCGGTTCGCGCCAGTGGCGCCGCCGACCAAGCGGGCGGTCTTACCCAAAAGGCTTTGAAATCATAGTATTGCGCACCGGCGGTCATGATCGTGTCAAAAACCATGGAACCGGAGGGGCCAACAGCAACAAGCCACGTCCACCCAGAGACGTTAAATTCTCACTGCTAATCGTTGTTGGAAAGCGGCCGTTTGCGGCCATGCACCATGGCTGCAACAAGATTCTCACGCTGCTTGATACACGCCCAGAGAACGCCGAGCAGATGCACGGCAATAAGCGCCAGCAGCACATCCGTCAGTCCCGCATGCAGACGTTCCACCCACTCAATACCCCAGTAGCGATCCGTGGTGTAGAGCCAGCCCACCGCACAGACGGCGAATACCAGGGTCAGCAGCAAAAGCGTTGACCAGGCGCCCAGAGGATTATGCCCGAGCTGCCGGGGTGCCCGGCCGCGCAGACTTTGCATGGTGTAGCGCCAGGTTGAACGCGGGCCTCGCACGAAGTGACGGAAGCGCGCCTGATCGCTGCCCAGAAAACCCCAGAGT
>JAOZKI010000046.1 GCA_029935455.1 Lysobacterales bacterium
TGCAGGCGCTGGATACGGCTGCGATGGGCATAGCGACTGATGCGTGCCAGGCCTGAATCGATCACGAAACGGATGCGCGGCACCGTCAGTGAGGTCTCGGCCACATTCGTGGCCAGAATGATGCGGCGCGCGGCCCCAGGGTGAAACACGCGCTGCTGCTCGGCCGCTGACAGACGGGCATAGAGCGGCAACACCTCCGTCTGGCGCAGGCCTGCACGTGCCAGCGCATCGCGCGCCTCGTGGATTTCCCGTTCGCCGGAGAGAAACACCAGGATATCGCCGCGGGCATCGATACGATCGAGCTGGTGCACGGCCTCAACAATACCCCGATAGAGATCACGGCGGTCGTCCCGCTTCTCATCTGCGTCCGGCGCATCATGCAGCGGCTGATAGCGCGTCTCGACCGGGTAACCGCGACCGGACACCTCGATGACCGGCGCCCCGTCAAAATGGCGGGAAAACTTCTCCGTATCAATGGTCGCCGAGGTGATCACCACGCGCAGATCCGGTCGCCGCCGCAGCAGTTGTTTCAGGTAGCCCAACAGAAAATCGATGTTCAGGCTACGCTCGTGGGCCTCATCGATAATGATCGTGTCATAGCGTTCCAGTTGCCGGTCACCCACCGCCTCGGCCAGCAGAATGCCGTCCGTCATAAACTTCATCAGACTGTGCTCACCGAGCTGCTCACGGAAGCGCACCTGGTAACCCACCAGCTCACCGAGCTGCTGGCCCAGTTCTTCCGCAACGCGCGCGGCCATGGCGCGGGCCGCGATACGCCGGGGCTGGGTACAGCCAATCAAACCACGCAAGCCGCGCCCGGCCTCGAGGCAGAACTTGGGCAGCTGGGTGGTTTTGCCGGAGCCTGTTTCACCGGCAACCACAACCACCGGATGCTGGCGGATGGCCTCGATAATGGCTTCCCGGTGCGCGGTGATCGGCAGGGCCGGATCGTAGCCGGGCGTGGGCACACGGGCACGTCGGGCCGCCAGCGCCGCTTCCGCTTCCTGCAGCCGCGTCTCCAGCGCTGCCTGCAAACGGTCAACCGGCTGCCCGCGTCGTTGACGCTGGGCCATGCGCCGTTGCTGACCACGCGCCCAGCGCAAATCCGCCGGCTTGAGGGCCGCCAGCCGCTGCTCCAGTTCCGCACTGTGATCCGTTTCTTCCATGGCCGCGCATTATAGGCGTCCAGGCATCAAAACGGCGCGTGACTGACACGCTACGACCGCTATAATCAACCGGTTTTCCGTCTTGGGACCAGCCCCGTGAACGCCAATTTCCGCAGTGACAATGAGACCCCGGTGGCCGAGCCCATCATGCAGGCTCTGCTAAGCGCCAATGAGGGCACGGCCCATGCCTACGCCGAGGACGATTGGTCCCTGCGCCTGGATCAGACCTTTAGCACGGTTTTCGAGACCCCCGTGCGGGTGCTGCCGGTACCCACCGGCACGGTCGCCAACTCCATCGCCCTGGCCTGCGTCACGCCCCCCTGGGGCAGTGTTATCTGCAGCGGCAGCGCGCACATCTATCACGACGAATCCGGGGCGCCGGAATTTTACGGTCACGGCCTGCGACTGGTACGCAGCGAAGCGGACCAGGGTCGCATGAGCCCCTGCCAGTTCGATGCAGCGCTGGCCGGAGCCGCCGGTCACGGCGTCCATAGCTATGCACCGGCCGCACTGAGCCTGACCCAGTGCACGGAAAGCGGCACGGTGTACACGCCCGCGGAGATAGCCGTGCTGTGTGAACGAGCCCATGCGGCCGGACTGGTCACCCATATGGACGGCGCCCGCTTCGCCAACGCGCTGGCCACCCTGGGCTGCAGCCCGGCGGAGTGCACCTGGCGCAGCGGTATCGACATGCTGTCCTTCGGTGCCAGTAAAAACGGCTGCCTGGCAGCCGAAGCGCTGGTGTTCTTCCAGCATCATGAGCACTATGAAACGGCGGAACGCATGCGCAAGCGGGGCGGCCATCTGTACAGCAAAATGCGCTATATCTCAGCACAACTGCTGGCCTATCTGGAGAACGGGCTGTGGCTGCAGCTGGCGGCCCATGCCAACCAGCAGGCCAGCACTTTTGCGGCGGCCGTGGAAGCCCATGACAGTGCGCAGCTGGCCTTTCCCGTGCAGGCCAACGAGGTGTTCCTGCGCTGGCGCGTCGAGGCGCTGGAAGCGTTGGCTACGGCGGGCATGGAATTTCTGACCTGGCCCGGCCAGCCGGATCTGGCGCGCTTCGTATTCGGGCACAGCACCAGCCCTGCGGAAACCGGCGCGCTCATCGCCGCTCTGGAGGCCCAGCCGTGAGCACCAAAGATGGCGGCCTGAAGCGCGAGATCAGCGGTCTGGGTTTCTCGGCCCTGAGTCTTAACAGCATTATCGGTGCCGGCATTTTTGGCCTGCCTGCGGTGGCCGCCGCCCGGGCCGGCGACTTCGGGCCCTGGATGTTCGTGATCTGCGGGCTGCTGATCGTCACCGTGGTGCTGTCCTTTGCCCGCGCCGCCTCTACCGTGCGCAGCACCGGCGGCGTCATCGTATACGCCACCCGGGCCTTTGGCCCCTTCATCGGCTTTCAGACCGGCTGGCTATCCTATCTCAGCCGCGTCAGTTCCCTGGCAGCGAATGCCAATGTCATGGTCACCTATCTGGCCTGGTTCTGGGCGCCCCTGGACACGCATCCGGGGCGGGGCCTGATGCTCACCCTGATTATCGGCGGCATGAGCTGGCTCAATGTGGTGGGCGTGCGTAACTCCATCGCCGTGCTCTACGGCTTCACGCTCATGAAGCTGCTGCCCCTGAGCGTGCTGGTGCTGTTCGGTCTCGGCCAGCTTGATAGCAGCATGCTGTTTGGCGCCAGCATGCCGCCACTGAGCGGCTTCGGTGAGACCGTGCTGGTACTGCTCTATGCCTTTGTGGGCTTCGAGGGCATCGTGGTAAATGCCGGCGAGGGCCGGAACCCCACCCGTGACCTGCCCCGCGCCCTGCTGCGAACGGTGCTGGTGATCGGCGTGTTCTACTTCATGATTCAATGGGTGGCCCAGTCAACCCTGCCGGATCTGGCCACCAGCCGCACCGCGCTGGTTGATGTGGCGACCGTGCTGCTGGGGACCGGCGGTGCTGCCATGCTAAGCCTGGGCGCAGCCTTCTCCGTGGGTGGCAATCTCATGACCGCGGTACTGACCGCGCCGCGCATGACCTGGGCGCTGGCGCGGGATGGCTCCCTGCCGGCCTGGCTGGGCGCCGTGCACCCGCAGCATCAGACCCCGCACCTTTCGATCTGGTTTTATGGCGCCCTGAGCCTGGCACTGGCCCTTAGCGGCACTTTTGTCTGGCTGGCGGTTATGAGCACCCTGGTGCGGCTGGTGTCTTACATGATCTCCATCGCCGCCCTGCCGCGACTGGAGCAGCAGGCCGAAACGCCGGCTGATCTGTTTTATCTGCCGGGCGGGCGGCTGATTCCAGCGCTGGCCATGCTCCTGAGCCTGTGGCTGATTCTGCAGGCGCCGGTCAGCAACTGGATCACCTTCGGCGCCTTCGCCATCGCCGGTACCGGCGTGTACTTCTGGTGCCGCCGGCGCGCGCTGGCCGCCGGGGAGTAAGGCTTCAGGCCCGCCACAGCGGGTGTAGCAGGGGCATGAGGGCCAGCGTCACGGCCTGGGCATAGACCTCCGCCCGCGTCAGCTGGCCGTCGGTCAAGAGCCCAAAGGCCCCGCCTTTGCGCTTGCTGTCCCGCGTGTTGAACACCTGATCATTGGCCACGCCCAGTTCCAGCCCCTGATCCAGCAGCGCCTGTACCGCTGGGGGTAGCGGCAAGGTAGGCGTGCGCGCCATGCCCTCGCCGCCAGCACGATTAACGACCACCATCCAGGCAGAGCCCATCCAGGCGCCGTCGATACGCTCCAGACCACCTTCCAGACCGACCCAGTAGTCGGCCTCAGGAACCACCAGCCTCGCGGCAAGCACACGCTGGCGTGCTCCGCGCCGAGTTTCTTCGTCACTTAGCGGCTGCTCGGCCACGCCCGACGGCACGGCCACGGCCGAAAACAGGGTTCCCTCGATCCCTGGCGCGGCCCGGAAGGCCTGCTCAACCGCTGCTTTTTTGGCGGGGTTCAAAGAAGCGATCACCACGTGCATAGGCACGGTCCTCTAGCGCAAAGCGGCACCATAGCACGGCTTTTTCGTACACACCTGCCCATGCTTTCACCTTAGCGGCCGGAGCCACGGCTTGTTAATTTTCCAAGCTCTATTCACAGGCATTGGGGGAAACAGCGATGACGATACCTAAGTCAAACAGAGGGGGGTTTCTAGCAGCAGCGATTGGCCTGCTGTTGGCACTCATGATTCACACGGGGTCCGTTCAGGCCGGCATGACCAAGGTGCTGCGCTGCGATGGCTGTAGCGCCCGCAGCAAAGAGCAGCGCGCCCAGCAGGCCCTGCCCATGGGCACGGTGCACGTGTTCGACGGCAAGCGCGCCAGCGTAAGTAGCTACCGCACCTTTACGGAGATGGTAGATGACCGGCCACTAACCGTGCTGAAGGAAACCATCAAGATCAAAACGGATCCGAAACTGGCCAGTGCCTGGCGCAGCTATGTGCAGTCCGAACGGTCCGTAAACGAGCTTGGAGAGTTCGTATTGCCGGATGATTTCCCTGTACGTTCTGTCGCCGGTGTGCTGACTGACCCCAACTACTCCACTGGTGTACTACAAGACTGGCTGGCGCAGATGAGCCTATTTGAAAGGCTAATGGCCCAAGCTAGTAACGTCCTTGCGCGATTGGTAACGAACGTCGACATTAAGGTGGTAGACATACAATCAATTATTGCCGGCACGACATTCACCATAATTTTTCCCGATGGCTCCACCATGCAATTTGAACTCAACTACTATGTAGACGCCAACACCCTAAAGATGCATCCAAATATGCAACCGGTCGAAAACTCGGCTCGCACGGTGGATGGCAGACGGGTTCCTGGCAGTAGATGGGCTTTTGCTGGACGCACCTTCTATGGCGACCGCGCGGCCATGCTGGAATGGATGGAGCTGGCCAGGCGTGCGGGCCTCGTCGTTCGCCAGGGTGACGGTGGCGGCGCAACCAGAATGGTATGCGACCCACCGGTCGATGGTCATATCTACTGCCGCGTGGTGCTGGGCGGATAAGTCATGAGAAATAAGGCTGCCGCCTGGCGGGTGAACCAAGCGCTTCGCCGGGCGGCAAGTCGATAGCTATGCGACGACACAGGAACGAACGGCCGCGGTGTTTTCAGCCGCAGGAGGCGATATATTTCGGATCGGATACGTGAGGACGTACTGTCGGTCGAATGGGCGTGGTACGAAAAAAATGGTGGGCCGTGTTGGGCTCGAACCAACGACCAATTGATTAAAAGTCAACTGCTCTACCAACTGAGCTAACGGCCCCCATGGATACCGACGAGGCAGCGCATTCTAGGACAAAACCCGCCGACGCTCAAGACCTCGCCGGGTCATTATCCCACCTCCGTGCTATCTTGAAAACAGGCACGCAAAAACAAAAGGAGCTTACCTATGCGCTTAACTTACCAAACCGTCGGTCTTGCCATGATTACCACTCTGTTCGCAGGCGCCTGCTCCACGGCGCCGGAAGTGGCATCCAACCTCGGTGAAACAGCTAACGCGAAAGACATGACGGTTATTGACGTGCCTGCACGTTTCCAAAGGGATTTGATCGACGAATCCGGTGCGTGCCGACTCTGGGCCAGAAATCGCGATGGTGAGAACATGCGCCCCTGCGCTGGCGAGGCCCCGACCTGTGGTGCACCGGTCGAATATGGCGAAGTCAACGTGATCCAGGGTGGTGCTGATAGCGATGCGGCCCAGCTGGCGAACGGAGCCACGCTCGTTACCCCAGGTTTCTACCGCTTCCTCGTGACCAAAACAGTGCAGGAGGCGAGCCAGGAACTGACCCGCCGGGTGGCGCGGGAGGGATGCGATACGCTGGTGTTGGGTGGCACCGAGTGGATCACGCTGCGGGGCCCGGAGTCCCGCGTGGACTACCCCTACCTGCGGGCCCAGTGGGGCTCAAGCACGGCAGCGACAGCTGCCAGTCAAAGCGCCGAATAACGCGTTGGGTCTGCGAGGCCGGCGGCCCGGAAGCCGGCCTCACGAATACGACAGGAATCGCAGCGGCCGCAGGCGCGGCCTTCCGCATCCGCCTGATAGCAGGACACGGTCAGGCTGTAATCCACACCCAGCTCGTGTCCGGCGCGAATGATCTCGGCCTTCGTCAGATCAATCAAGGGCGTGTAGACGCGCAGCTCCTGCCCTTCTACGCCCGCCTTGGTGGCCAGATTCGCAAGACGTTCATAGGCTTCGATAAAGGCCGGTCGACAGTCCGGATAACCTGAGTAATCCACCGCGTTGACGCCAATAAAAATCGCGTTGGCGCCCAGTACCTCGGCGTAGCCAAGAGCCAGCGAGAGCATGATGGTATTCCGCGCCGGCACATAGGTCACCGGAATGCCCTCCGTTTCCTCCTCCGGCACTTCAATATCATCGGTCAGCGCCGAGCCACCAATGGCCCGAAGGTCCAGCGGGAGAATCTTCAGCGGGGCGCCGGCCGCATGCGCCACCCGCTGCGCCGCATCAAGCTCTGAGCGATGACGCTGGCCGTAATCAACCGCCAGGGGATAGGGCGAAAAGCCCTGCGCTCGGGCCATGGCCAGCACGGTGGCAGAGTCCAGCCCACCGGACAGTAAAATAACGGCTTTTGGTGCCTTGCTTTGCGCAGTCATGACGTTCATTTACCGGGTAAATCGCCCCACAATAGCTTGTGCAGCTGAAGCTGCACCCGCACCGGCAAGCGGTCAGCAAGCACCCATTCGGCCAGGTCGGTCGGGTTAACAGCTTCCCATACCGGCGAGAAAAGAACCTCGCAAACCTGATCCAACTGACGGGCTTGGACCTGCTCGCGAGCCCATTGGTAGTCCTGCTCACTGGCCAGAACAAACTTGAGCTGATCCTTTGCGGTCAGTACCTCAAGATTCTCCCAACGATTGCGCGCAGCCTCACCGGAGGCAGGTGTCTTCACATCGACCACGCGGCTAACGCGCGCATCTACCGCGCTCACATCCATGGCGCCGGAGGTCTCCAGGGACACCTCGTAGCCAGCGTCGCAGAGGCGCTCCAGTAGTGGGAAACAGCGCCCCTGGGCCAGTGGTTCGCCGCCCGTGACGCAGACATGACGCACCGCATATTGCGCAGTAGCAGCCAGAATATCGTCGAAGTGCATCCACTCACCGCCGAAAAAAGCATACTCGCTGTCGCAGTAGACACAGCGCAATGGGCAGCCCGTCAGGCGGATGAAAACCGTCGGCCAACCGGTGGCACGGGCCTCGCCCTGCAGCGAGTGAAAAATCTCACTGATCTTGAGCATGCCCTCACGACTGGCGGGAACCGGGGCAGTTTTTTGGGCAGTTTCTGACATGGTTTTCAGCGCTTGGAAGGAAACTGACGGCGCGCTGCGATGGACCGACAAAGCCGGCAGCCAACGCGCTTGACGGATCGCTAGAAGTGTCCTTCCAGACGCATGGATCGCAGGCGGCTCTCAGCCAGGCGCGCAAAAGTGCTGTCGGGGAACTCGCGCTGCACCTGTTCCAGAGCAGCCCGCGCCTGTTCGTATTGCTTCAGCTCATAGTGCGTGAAACCGATTTTCAGTAGGCCATCGCCGCGCTTAACGCTGTCGGGATAGCGATCCAATAAGGTCTCGAAGGCGTTGAGCGCGATATCGTAGTTACGGGTTACGTAATAGGATTCCCCCAGCCAGTACTGCGCGTTTCCAGCCAGCGCGCTGTCACCGTACTGACGCAGAAAATCCTGGAAGCCGCGCGAAGCATCCGCGTAACGCAGATCACGCAGAGACTGGAACGCCGCGTCATAAGCGGCCTGCTCCATTTCCGGAGTCGCGGTAGTAACGCTGGTGGTTGCCTGTGGCGCTGCGATGCTGGTCACCGCAGAGGCAGCGTCGGGTCGCTCACTGACCGCCGGCAAATCCTGTGCTCCGGCCGTGGCGACCGGTGTTGCGGGCCCAACTTCTGGCCGGATCACCGGTACCGCGACCGTCGCTCCTGTCGCCGGCGTGGCCCCTAGGGCTGCAGGCGCCGCGGCATCACCGACCGGGGGCACGCTAACACCCGGCACGGACTGGGGCAGGCTGGCACCGGTTCCGAGTTCACCGAGACGCTGGTCAAGATCCAGATACTGATCGCGCTGGCGGCGCTTCAGATCTTCGATTTCGAAGCCCTGCTCTTCCAACTGGCCACGCAGCATACGGATTTCATCCTGTAGCTGCTGCACCTGTAGCACCAGGTTCATCATGGCCTCATTGGCCGTGTTTGACTGGGCGCTCGCCGGGCTGGAAACAACGATGGCCAGCGCGAGGCTGGCCATCGAGGCAGATAAAGATCTGAAAGACAGCATCATTACCGCGCCGTGTAGACGACCTCTACGCGACGGTTTTTCCACCAGCAGTCTTCGTTGCTGACGCGGCAGACGGGACGCTCTTCGCCGTAGCTGACGACGTCCATCTGGCCACCGCGAGCACCGCCCGCAGACAGCAGGCCTTTCACTGCGTTGCCACGGCGTTCGCCAAGGCCCAGGTTGTATTCACGGGTACCGCGCTCATCGGCGTGGCTTTCCAGCGTCACCGCTGCGGTAGATGAAGACGCCATATAGGCTGCGTGAGCCGCCAGAATGCTGCGGTACTCCGCCTTCACTTCCGACTTGTCGAAGTCAAAATAGATGACGCGTTTGGACAGCAGGCTTTCCGGGTTGTCAAAATTGCGCGCATCGCTGTAATCGCGCGGATCGGGCGCCGCAACCGTTTCTACCGGTTCAGGCTGTTCCACCGGAGCCGGCTCCGGCTCGGTCACTTCGGGCGTGGTGTCTTTGCGGCACGCTGACACGGCCAGTGCCAGGGTCAGTGCCAGCAGCAGGCGCAGGGCAATTTTCATGAGTTCCTCCTGTTTGACGGTTCGACGCCCAGAGGCGCCGGCAGGTCTTACGCTTCTTAAAGTTAGTCTTATCTGATGACGGGCGACCAGGCGGGTTCGCGCACATCTCCCTCACTCAGAATAATCCGTTGTCGAACGTTGCCGTCGGCGGAAACCGCTGACAGCACGCCCCGGGTTCCTTCCCGCGTGGCGTACAAAATCATACTGCCGTTGGGCGCAAAACTCGGCGACTCATCCAGCTTACCCGGGGTCAGAACGCGCAGGCGTTGAGTCTCCAGATCCCAGATAGCTATACGATACTCGTTTCCCCTGCCATTCGCCACAGCCACCTTGCGGCCATCCGGAGAAATGCTCGCCCGAGCATTGTTGTCCCCTTCCCGGGTGATGCGACGCGCAGAACCACCCGCCGCATCGACCGCATAGATCTGTGGACGCCCGCTGCGATCGGAGGTGAAGTAAATGGTTTTTCCATCCGGCGACCAGGTCGGCTCCGTATCGATGGCCCAGTGGTTGGTGAGCTGTCGGGTCTGGCCGCTGGCCAATTCCCGCACATAAACCTCCGGATTGCCCGAGCGGGACAGGGTCAGCGCGAGAAAACGCCCATCGGGCGAGAAAGACGGCGCGCCGTTGATACCCACGCCCGCGGAAATACGCTCCCGGGCGCCCGTTGCCACCTCCTGAATCCAGATGGCCGAGTTGCCCTCTTCGAAGGAGACGTAGGCCAGCCGACTACCGTCAGGTGACCAATTGGGTGACAGCAGAGGCTCTGGCGAGCCAACCACGGTAATGGGCCCGTAGCCGTCCGCATCGGCCACCACCAACTCATAGCGCAGGCTGGCACCCTCGCCAGTGGCGGACACATAGGCGATACGGGTCGCAAAGGCGCCGGGTACACCGGTCAGCTTTTCGTAGACCGCATCGGCTACCCGGTGGGCGCCAAAGCGCAGATCGCCGGGCCCGACACTGGTGATCTGGGACAGGAGTCGCTCCTGCGTATGCACATCAAACAGCTGATACACAATATCGTAGCCACCATTGGGCGAATCATTCACCCAGCCAATGAGAATGTAGTCCACCTTTAACAGGCGCCAGGTACCGAAACGAATCGCTTCCGCGTCCTGGGGCAGATCGACCATGTCCCGTTCCGCCATGGGTGCAAACAGGCCGGAGCGATACAGATCGGCCGCCACCACGTCTGCCACCCCGGTCTCCGGCGGCGGCCCGGCCGCGCGCCAGGCGAAAGGCACCACGGCAATCGGCAACTGACTCGCGTTGCCCTGCACAATTTCAATCTCCAGCTGGGCCTGGGCCACGGACCCCCAGCACAGCACCAGCAATAGCAGCCACTTCCTCATGCCCTAGTCACCGTCATAGCGAAATACGAAATTAATCTCACGTTCGAAAACCTCCTCAAAACCCCGATAGGGCAGCGTGCCCGCACGTTCCACGGCAGCCACCAGGGAACGGCGCGTGGCCTCATCACCGTTACAGCGCCCGCGGATGGTGGCAGAAATCACCTCGCCGCCCGGTATCTGCACAATGGCCAGCGTGCAGCGTAAACCGGGCTGGGCCGTGGGCGGACGCTTCCAGTCCGCCGTGACCTGCGCCTGAATCGTGGCCATATACTGACTGCGCAGATCGGCGCGCTGACCTTGCCGGCGCTGGGCTTCCTCCGCTGCCAGCTGGCGTTGCAGCTCCGCTTCCCGCTGTTTTTGTGCTTCCGCCTCCGCCGCCGCCTGACGCTGATCGTCCAGCTGCTTCAGGCGCTCCGCTTCCAGCTGGCTCTGCCGCGCCAGCGCTTCGCGCTGACGCTGTAGTTCATCACGCTGGGCCTGCAGCCGCGCCGCTTCCTCATCGCGCTCTCGCTGCTGACGCTTGCGCAGTTCCTGCAAACGCAGTTCCGCCGCGCGCTTGCGCTCCGCCTCCTGACGTTGGCGCTCGGCAGCCTCGGCTTCGGCGCGCTCCTGAGCCTCCCGTTCCCGCTGGCGCTGCGCTTCCAGTTCACGCTGGCGCTGGGCCCGCTGCGCCTCGCGGCGCTGCGCTTCCTCTGCTTCCCGCAGGGCGCGTTCCCGGCGCTCGGTCAGTGCCTGCGTGTCCACCATGACCGCCTCGATGGTCATGCCGGTTATCTGCGGCGGCTTAAAAGGCGTCCAGTTCATGGTCCCGAGCCAGATCAGGGCGAAAGCGACGATATGAACGGCCAGCGCCAGGCTCAGGGACTTGCTCTGCTCCCAGCCCTCTCGCAGTAGCGGCCGCAGCGCCGTCATCAGCCGCCCGGTGTCTCGTTCAAGGGGTCGGACATGAGTCCCACTTTTTGCACGCCCGCCTGCTGCAGCAGCACCATGGCGCTGTAGATCTTGCCGTAGTCCACGGCCTGATCCCCGCCCACCAGCACCTGTAGCTCCGGGTTACGGCGCACGATGGCGCCAACCGTTTTTACCAGGGTTTCCGGATCAATCAGTCCGCTGCTGGTACCGTCCAGATCCCCGCCCGCGTTCAGGTAGAGATCGCCGTTTTCCAACACGGTCAGCACCATGGGTTCATCGCTGGGATCGTTTTCCAGTGGCTCCGCATCAGCCTTGGGCAATTCCACCTCCACCCCCAGGTTCAGCATGGGAGCGGTCACCATGAAAATGATCAGCAGCACCAGCATGACGTCGATGTAGGGCACGACGTTGATTTCCGACATGGGTCTGCGGCGATTGCGCTGGGCCATGCTGTCTTATCCTTCCGCCAGCGAGAGCGCCTGGCGGTTCAGAATGCTGGAGAACTCCTCCTTGAAGTTGTCCAGCCGCAGTTCCAGACGCTCCACCTGATTGGAGTAGCGGTTATAGGCAATCACCGCAGGAATGGCCGCAAACAGGCCCATGGCCGTGGCGATCAGCGCCTCGGAGATTCCCGGTGCCACCATGGCGATGGTGGCCTGGTTCACGTTAGCCAGCGCCTGAAAGGAGGTCATGATGCCCCACACGGTGCCGAACAGGCCGATATAGGGGCTGGTAGAGCCGACCGTGGCCAGAAAACTGAGCCGGTGCTCCAAATGATCAGTCTCCCGGGTCAGAGCCACATGCATGGCCCGCTCGGCGCCCTGCACCAGCCGCTCCGGTGACACCCGACCCTGCTCCCGCAGGCGGTTAAATTCGGCAAAACCGGCCAGAAACAGGCGCTCCATACCGTGGCTGCCACCCTGATCGCGGGACAGCTGGTTGTAGAGGCTGGTCAGATCGGTGCCCGACCAGAAACGTTCCTCAAATTTATCCGCATCCCGCGTGGCCTTGGCCAGCAGTGCGCGCTTGCGGAAGATGATCATCCAGGAGGCAAGGGAGGCGGCCAACAGCAGCGCCATTACCGCCTGTACCACCAGGCTGGCATCCCGAATCAGTTCCCACACGTGCAGGTCATTTGACATGGTTGATCTCCGTCCTGATCCAGTCAGGCATTTTTCTCGGTTTGAAGCTGTCTGCGTCCAGGCAGGCAGCCACGACACGTGCGGTCGCTAGCAACTGTTGATCGGCAGCACGGTGCATTTCCTGACGGAAAGTCAGACGGCTGGCCCCGGCCTCTACCGCAAATACGCTTATGTCCAGCAGATCATCAAGACGCGCGGGGCGTCGCCAGTCAACGCTCATGTGACCAATGGCAAACACCACCTTGTCCTGCTCTGCCAGTTGGGACTGGTTAACCCCGCGTGCGCGCAACCATTCGCTGCGCGCGCGCTCGAAAAAGTTCAGGTACTGCGAGTGGTACACGACCCCACCACCGTCCGTATCTTCCCAGTACACCCTTAACTGCCAGACAAACGGCTTGCCATTTGGTTCAGTCACGACGGTACCCGCGGTGCCCGAGCCACTCACACATCGTCTTCGAACAGGTCCGCGCCGGTGCCTTCGGGACGCGTCAGTCCGAAATGGGCGTAGGCCTTGCCGGTAGCGATGCGGCCGCGCGAAGTGCGTGCGATATAACCCTGCTGAATCAGATAAGGCTCCAGCACGTCCTCCACGGTACCGCGTTCCTCGCTGAGCGCGGCAGCCAGACTGCCAACGCCTACGGGCCCGCCTTCAAACTGGCCGATGATGAGCTTCAACAAGCGGCGGTCCAGCGTATCAAAACCCGAATCATCGACCTTGAGCATGCCCATGGCCGCATCGGCCACGGGGCCGGTGATGCGCCCATCACCCTTCACCTCAGCAAAATCCCGCACCCGGCGCAGTAGGCGGTTGGCAATACGCGGCGTACCCCGCGAGCGCCGGGCGATACCGAGAGCGCCTTCCGCGTCGATACCTATCTGCAGAATGCCTGCGGAACGGGTCACGATCTGCGCCAGCTCATGGGGCGTGTAGAACTCCAGCCGCTCCACAATGCCAAAGCGGTCGCGCAACGGTGAGGTGAGCAAACCGGCCCGCGTGGTCGCACCGACCAGGGTAAAGCGCGGCAGATCCAGTTTGATGGAGCGCGCCGCCGGCCCTTCTCCAATCATGATGTCGATCTGAAAGTCTTCCAGGGCCGGATACAGCACTTCCTCAACCACCGGGGACAGGCGGTGTATTTCGTCAACAAACAAAATGTCGCCGGCCTGCAGATTGGTCAGCAAGGCCGCCAGGTCGCCGGCCCGCTCCAGCACCGGGCCGGAAGTCTGCCTGAGGCTCACACCCATCTCGTGCGCAATCACATGCGCCAGCGTGGTTTTTCCCAGCCCCGGGGGACCAAAGATCAATACGTGATCCAGCGCGTCACTGCGCCGTCGGGCCGCTTCCAGATAAATCTCGAGTTTTTCCCGCATGGCCGCCTGGCCGATATATTCAGACAGGCTGCCCGGGCGCAGGCTGGCCTCGAGCTGCTGTTCATCGGCGGCGGAATCGGGGGCCAGTACGCGGTCGTCCAGTTCGCTCATGACCCGACCTGCTGCAGAGCTTTGCGGATCAGGGCTTCCGCGTCCAGCTCCGGATCATTGATATCCCGCAGTAAGCGGCTCACCTCTGCTTCCTTGTAGCCCAGGGCCCGGAGTGCATCGGCTGCTTCGCGCTGCGCACTGGCGCGACCGCCGGCGGCGCCTGCGCCCGAGGCCGGCAGGGGCAGATGGTCCAGCTTGTCGCGTAGTTCAATAATGATGCGTTCGGCGGTCTTTTTACCGATACCCGGCAGGGCCGTCAGCGCCGCCGTGTCCCCATCAGCCACGTGTCGGGCCAGCGCATCGCCGCTGGCGCCGGAGAGAATGGTCAGGGCCAGCTTGGCGCCAATGCCCGATATTTTCAGCAACTGCCGAAACAGCGTGCGCTCGGCGGCGCTCACAAAGCCATAGAGCGATTGGTGGTCCTGACTGACCTGGAAATGGGTCAGCAGGGTCAGTGGCTCGCCCCGAGCCGGAAGGCTGTCCAGCACGCTGGTAGGCACCTCGACTTCGTAGCCGACACCATTCACATCCAGCACTACCTGGGGTGGGTTCACCTCGATCAGGGACCCTGAAAGTCTTGCGATCATTCGTTGCCGCCGCTGCGGGCTCGCCCGCTCCTCTCCGTTGTTACTTTTGCAGAGCCGCCATCTTGCGCAGCGTACCCTCCGTATGATGGTGACATAATGCCACAGCCAGCGCGTCAGCGGCGTCTTCCTGCGGCGCCTCGCGCAGTCCGAGCAAGACCCGGACCATATGCTGCACCTGCACCTTGTCAGCACCACCGCGCCCAACCAGAGCCTGCTTGATAGCACGCGGCGCGTACTCGGCCACGCTGACGCCCCCGTCCACCAGTGCACACACGGCGGCGCCGCGGGCCTGGCCCAGCTTGATGGCGCTGGACGCATTCTTGGACACAAACACGGTCTCCACCGCCGCTACCTGAGGTTCATAGGTGCTGACCAGGGTCTTTACGCCCTCAAAAATGATCCCCAGACGCTGGGGAAAGTCGCCGGTACCGGCTTTAATGACGCCATGGTGCAAGACCCGAAGCCGGTCGCCACGCTGCTCGATGAGGCCCACGCCGGTAAAGCGTGAGCCCGGATCGATACCGATAATGCGCAGCGCGTCCGGGCGCGCAATCACTGGGCGTAAACTTCGTCGGGAATAATGGCGTTGGAATAAACCGCCTGCGTGTCGTCGAGATCTTCCAGCACATCGAGAAAACGCAGCACCTTCTGGCCCGTTTCCGTATCCAGATCCACCTCCGTGCTGGCCCGCATGGTGACTTCGGCCTCGGCCGGCTCCAGACCCGCCGCATGCATGGCTGCCAGGACGTCGGCAAAAGCCTCGGGCGCGGTCGTGACTTCCAGCGAACCATCATCTTCGGTCACCACATCATCAGCCCCGGCCTCCAGCGCCACCTCCATGACCTCATCTTCCGAGGTGCCCGGCGCAAAGCTGAGCACGCCAATCTTGGCAAACAGATAGCTGACGGAGCCATCGGTGCCCAGGTTGCCGCCGTGCTTGCTGAAGGCATGACGCACTTCAGCCACGGTGCGGTTACGGTTATCGGTCAGGCAGTCCACCATGACCGCAACACCGGCCGCCGCGTAACCTTCGTAGCGCGCCTCCTCATAGCTCACCCCTTCCAGTTCACCGGTGGCCTTTTTGATGGTGCGCTCGATATTGTCTTTCGGCATATTGGCCGCATTGGCCTTGTCGATGGCCAGGCGCAAGCGCGGGTTGGAGTCCGGATCGCCGCCGCCCTCCCGGGCCGCCACGGTGATTTCCCGGTTGAGACGCGTGAACACCTTGCCACGCTTGGCATCAACGGCCTTCTTCTTATGCTGGATATTGGCCCATTTACTGTGACCGGCCATAGCGGACCCACCTTTTTACTAGTAAGAAATTGCGCAGAATTTTATCACGAATCAGGCCTTTGACCGCCAGTCCGTGGCCGGACTGAAACGCCCCCGCTTGAGGAAGCTGATGGCCTGCCGCGCCACCGCAGCGGAGGCCAGCATGCCGGTGTGGCTTACCGGCAGGGTCAGATGTGCACTGAGCAGCGCGTGCTGCGTCTCTGCCACCGTCACCGTGCCATCGTTGGGCCGTGGCAGACGACCCGCCAGTCGCCCGAGACCAGCCGAGCGGCTGCCGGCAATCATGCCCACCGAGCGCTGCTCGGGCCAGCCCTGATGGCCGGCCGTCAACGGCTGGGCGGCCTGCCCCAGCACCCAATCAGCACCGGGCCAATCAGACACGCGCCGGGCCACCGCACTGCCCGCGAGCGGCGTGCCCAGCAGCAGCACGCGACCAGGCCGGGACCAGCGCCCGGCCTGCAGCATTTGCAGCAGGAGCAGTCCGCCCAGACTGTGCCCCAGGAGGTGCACCCCGTGGGGATAGTCCCGGCCGCACAAATGCTGCAGGCGGGCCGCGCTATCGGTCAGCGGTATCCGCGTGGTGGCATAGGAAAAACTGCGCACGCGGAAGCCGCCCTGCTCCAGCCGGTGCGCCAGCAGACCCAAAAAGGCAGCTGGGAACCAGAGACCATGGACCAGCACCACGGTGCCGGGGGCTTGATCAGGGTCGGCGGTGGCCACCAATTACTCGTTCACGGGCAGCGGCGCCTGCCGCCGGCGTAGCGGAGCCAGTGACACCATCAGCAGCGCGGTCCAGATGCAGCCAAAGGCCACCGCATGGCCGAGTGTGAAGGGCTCCTTCCACAAAAATACCGCCAGCAGGAAGGTCATGCTGGGGGCCAGATACTGGATAAAACCCAGCGTGGTCAGCGTCAGCTTCTGCACCGCCACGTTAAACCAGATCAAGGGCAGCACCGTGGCCAGGCCCGAGAGCATGAGCAACACGTCCGTATCCGTTCCCAGATGCAGAAAGGACAGCGTTTGATGCTGGGCAGCCCAGGCCAGATAGGCCAGTGCCGGCGCGAGCAGCAACAGGTTTTCCCACAGCAGGCCGGTCATGGGCCCCACATCCAGCCGTTTCCGGACCAGTCCGTAGAGGGCGAAAGACAAGGCCATGGCCAGAGAAACCCAGGGCGGCTGACCCAGATAGAGCGCCAGAAAGGTGGTGCCTCCTGCCGCCAGTGCAACCGCCCATTTCTGAATGCTCCCCATGCGCTCACCGAGAAACAGGCGACCAAAAGCCACGTTCATCAGCGGGTTAATGAAGTAGCCCAGACTGGTGGCCAGCACCCGGTCGTTCACCACCGCCCACACAAACAGCAGCCAGTTGGCACCGATCAGCAGGCTGCTCACGCCCAGCCAGGCAATCTGGCGGCGCGTCAGTCGCAGCTTCTGCCACAGGGCGCGGCCATCACGATAGAGCAGAAACAGCAGCAACACGGGGATGGCCCAGATCACCCGATGCATGATGATCTCCCAGGCATTAACGCCGCCCAGGGCCTTGAAGAAAAAGGGCATGAGGCCCCAGGCCGTGTAGGCGGCAAAAGCCGCCAGCAGACCACGGCGAAAGCGCTGCTCGTCAGGCGTACGCACTAGCCTGAGCCGTCCGGGACGCGGCCGCCCCCATGAAGAAGGCCGGCAGAAGCCGGCCTCGCAATTATGGCTTCAAAGCTGCGCAAGGCTCAGGGCCCGCCGGCGCTGGCAGGTTGTTGCGCACCGATATTTCGGTCCAGAAAGGCCAGCATGGTGCGATACATATCTACGCGATTCTCATACTGGGTAAAGCCATGCCCTTCATCGCGAACCATCCACTCATAGTCCTTGCCAATCGCATCCAGCTGCTTGCGCAGAAAATTGGCCTGGGCCAGCGGCACGCGCTTGTCATCCGCACCATGGATGATCAGCAGATCGGCCTTGATTTTGTCGACATTGTAGGCGGGTGAGCGTGCCTCCAGGCCGGCCTGGTCCTGCCCATGCACATCGTCAAAGAACTCGTTACTGGAGCCCGGATTCATGCGGTAGTCACCGCGCTTTTGCATCATGGGTAGGCTATAAACACCTACAATACCAATCGCGCATTGATACAGGTCCGGCTCGCGCACCACACCCTGCAGCGCCGCATAACCGCCATAGCTACCACCGGCGATACAGATCCGGTCCGGATCAGCCACGCCCTCACGAATCGCCCACTGGGTGGCATCGGTGACATCGTCCTGCATGGCGCGGCCCCACTCGCCGTAGCCCGCCTTTTCAAACGCATCGCCATAGCCACCGGAGCCCCGGAAGTTGACCTGCAGCACGGCGTAGCCATTGCTGGCCATAAACTGCACATCGCGGCTGTAGCCCCAGCGGTCATAGGGCCCGTGCGGACCGCCGTGGGGATAAACCACCAGCGGCAGATTCTGGTCCGGCCGGCCGGGTGGCAGGGTCAGGTAACCGTACAGCTTGGTCCCGTCTCGGGCTTCCAGCGTGAAGGCCTCCTGCACGCCAAGGCGGGCTGGATCAGCGTCCGGATAGGCGGCCGCCAGGAAACGCAGCTTGCCGTCCTCAAACAGGTACATCTCGCCGGGATTACGATCGCTGTAGACATAAACGGTGGCCATTGCACCATCCCGGGCATAGCTGGTGATGCGCACCACCTGGTTCGGAAAAGCCGCGTCCAGGGACTGCATCAGTTTGACCGTCGGGTGCTCCGGATAAAAATAGTGCACGGCCGGATAGCCGGGCTGATAGCGCACGCCCAGCACCTCGCCCTTGGGCCCGCGAATCGCGCCTTCCAGATCGACCTCCGGATGCCGGAAGACCGCTTCGATCTCGCCGCTGGCGAGATTCAGGCGATAGGCGCCCAGCGTGTCACGTCCCGGCTGGTCGTAGTTGGAAAGAAAGTAAAAGAACTGGTCGTCCGGGCCAAAACCCAGCCGGCTAAATTCTGCATCCTCGCGCTCGCCGACCATGGCAATGCTTTGCCACTCCCCCTCGGGCATGCGGTAATGCAGGCGATAGCGGTCGTCCTCGGACCGGTAGCGTTCCTTGCCAGAATCCAGCTCCATGGCGATGCGGATACGCTCTTCCGAGTCGAGGGCCAGGTCGACGATGCCCGAGCCGGTTTCCGGCGCCGGCAGGGCCCGGATGAAATCCATCTTGACGCTATCCACATCGACCCGATGCAGCTTGATGGTGCGATCGCCCATGTAATTGAGGCGAGCCATCAGGAAGTGTTCGGGATCTGAATCCAGCGGGTCCACGATCCAGCTTGCGTAGTTACCCTCAGCCAGGGCGCGCCGCTTGTCGCCGTTATAGCCGCCAACGAACAAACGCCGGCCCTGACGACGCCCGTCGAGGTAACCGGTGTTGCGGTAATTCTGCATGGCCAGTCGTTCGTTGTTAACCCAGATCGGGCTATCCACACGTTGATTGTCGCCGAAGGCATAGACCGCGGTGATGGTCTTCAAGTCCGTGGTAGCGACACCGAGCTTGGTCTCGTTGTTACCCTCTTCAAAGGTGAAGGCAATGTGCTTGCCATCCGGCGACAGGCGCGCATCTTTGAACTTGCTGGGCGACGCGAAAAATTCGATGGGCATGGGCTCCGGAGGCGCAGCCTCAACCGGAGCCAGTAGCAGCAACGCGCAGGCGCTGCAAAGCATTCTAAGGGCATTATGCATGGGAATTTGCTCTGGATAATAACCTTCAAAGCATAAATCAATTGACCGCTCATGAACATGAAGCGGCCGCCAGCGCGCCGGATAGCGCGCGGGCGCAGCACGGACGCTTTAGCCGCGGGGCTTCAGGGCGATGCCCAGCTCATCCATGGCGGCTTCCGGAACCGCCGAGGGCGCATCGGTCAGCAGACACTGGGCCGTGGTGGTCTTGGGAAAGGCAATCACGTCCCGGATGGACTCTTCAG
>JAOZKI010000047.1 GCA_029935455.1 Lysobacterales bacterium
TGCCTGGTCGGCGAACCCAGCAGCGGCGCGCGCCTGGGCGATACGGTACGCATAGGTCGGCGCGGCTCCATTGTGGCCCGCCTGACGGTCCATGGCGTGCAGGGCCATACGGCTTTTCCGCATACCATCGACAACCCGGTCCATCGTCTGGCGCCCTTGCTGGCGACGCTGGCGGCGCATGAGTGGGACAGGGGTGTGGATGACGCAGACGGCGCCTTTCCACCCACCAGTTGCCAGGTGGCCAATCTGAATGCTGGCACCGGGGCCAGCAATGTGACGCCGGAAACTGCCACGCTGACCCTGAGTTTTCGTTACAACACGAATTGGAATGCCGAGTCCTTGCGTGCGGCCCTGGAGGCGCTGATTGCCAGCCACGACCTGGGTCGCCACACGCTGGACTGGCATGTGTCCGGTGAGCCCTTCCGGTCGCCGGCAGGTCCCTTGCGCGCGGCCTTGCTGGGTGCGGTCCATGAGGTGCTGGGTGAGGCGCCGGAGCAGAACACTGCCGGCGGCACCTCGGATGGCCGTTTTCTGGCCCCCCTGGGCGTGGAAGTGGTCGAGCTGGGGCTGCGCAATGCCACCATTCATCAGGTTGACGAGCGCGTTGACCTGGACGATCTGGAACAACTCACCAACGTCTATGAGGCCCTGATCCGGCGCTTTTTTGATCCTGCCTGAACCCTCCCTAACTGCTTGTTAAGCGGTCAAAAGACCCCCATTTCATAAGCATAACCGGCCGCGGAAGCGGCCCTGCAGAATTGAGGGTATGCATCATGAGAATGGACAAATTTACCAGTAAGTTCCAGCTGGCTCTGGCGGATGCGCAGAGTCTCGCCGTGGGGCTGGATCATCAGTTGATCGAACCGGCCCACGTGCTGGTGGCGCTGATGGATCAGGAGGGCGGATCCATCCGCCATCTGCTGACCAAGGCCGGCGTCAAAACCAATTCACTGCGTTCGGGTCTGGGCGAAAGGCTGGATGCCTTGCCGCGCGTTTCCGGTGCGGCGGGTGAGGTCAATCTTTCCAATGAGACGGGCAAGCTGCTGAATATCATGGACAAGCTGGCGCAGGATCGCGGCGACCAGTATGTGGCCAGTGAACTGTTTCTGCTCGCGGCGCTGGAGCTGAAGGGTCCGCTCGCGGATTTGCTGCGTCAGCACGGCGCCAGCAAGGAGGCGCTGCAGCAGGCCATTGAGGAACTGCGTGGTGGTGAGCAGGTGGTCGATCCGAATGCGGAGGACTCCCGGCAGGCGCTGGAGAAATACACCATTGATCTGACGGAAAAGGCCGAGCAGACCAAGCTTGACCCGGTGATCGGTCGTGATGAAGAAATTCGTCGCTGCATTCAGGTGCTGCAGCGCCGCACGAAGAACAATCCGGTGTTGATCGGCGAACCCGGCGTGGGCAAGACGGCCATTGCGGAAGGGCTGGCGCAGCGCATTGTTAATCATGAAGTGCCGGAAAGCCTGCGTGGCAAGCGCGTGCTGAGCCTGGACATGGGTGCGCTGATTGCCGGCGCGAAGTTTCGTGGTGAGTTCGAAGAGCGCCTCAAGGGTGTGCTCAACGACCTGGCCAAGCAGGAAGGCAATGTGATCCTGTTTATCGACGAGATTCATACCATGGTGGGTGCCGGCAAGGCCGAGGGCGCCATGGATGCGGGCAATATGCTTAAACCGGCGCTGGCGCGCGGTGAACTGCACTGCATCGGTGCCACCACGCTGGATGAGTACCGACAGCATGTGGAAAAGGATGCCGCGTTGGAACGGCGCTTCCAGAAGGTGCTGGTGGAAGAGCCCAGCGTGGAGGACACCATTGCCATTCTGCGCGGCCTGCAGGAGCGCTATGAGGTTCATCACGGGGTGGATATCACCGACCCGGCCCTGGTGGCAGCGGCGACGCTGTCGCACCGCTACATTGCCGATCGACAGCTGCCGGACAAGGCCATCGACCTGATGGATGAGGCGGCCTCACGGATTCGCATGGAGATCGATTCCAAGCCCGAGGCTCTGGATCGGCTGGAACGTCGCCTGATTCAGCAAAAAATCCAGCGCGAGGCGCTTAAAAAGGAATCTGACGAGGCCTCGAAGAAGCGTCTGGATGACGTGGAGGCGCAGATCGAGGAGATGGAACGCGAGTTCTCAGACCTGGAAGAAATCTGGAAATCGGAAAAAGCCGCGGTACAGGGTGCAACGCATCTGAAAGAGGAGCTGGAACGCACGCGCGCGGAACTGGAAACGGCCCATCGGGGCGGTGACCTGGCGCGCATGTCCGAGCTGCAATATGGGCGCATTCCGGAGCTTGAGAAAGCGCTGGAACAGGCCGAGCAGGGCGAGGAGAAGCAGGAATTCCAGCTGCTGCGCTATGAGGTGACCGAGGACGAGATTGCCGAGGTGGTCTCCCGTTGGACCGGCATTCCCGTGAGCCGCATGCTTGAGGGAGAGCGTGACAAGCTGCTGCGCATGGAGGAGCAGGTGCATGCCCGCGTGGTCGGTCAGGATGAAGCGGTGACTGCGGTTGCCGATGCGATCCGGCGCTCCCGGGCAGGCTTGTCAGACCCGAACCGGCCCATTGGATCTTTTCTGTTCCTGGGCCCCACCGGCGTGGGCAAGACGGAACTGTGCAAGGCCCTGGCCGAGTTCATGTTTGATACGGAAGAGGCCATGGTCCGCATCGACATGTCCGAGTTTATGGAGAAGCATTCGGTGGCGCGTCTGGTGGGTGCACCGCCGGGCTATGTGGGCTACGAAGAGGGTGGCTATCTCACCGAGGCGGTGCGGCGTCGCCCCTACAGCGTGATTCTTCTGGATGAGGTTGAGAAGGCGCATCCGGATGTGTTCAACATCTTGCTGCAGGTGCTGGATGATGGCCGTTTGACGGACGGGCAGGGACGCACCGTGGATTTCCGCAATACGGTGGTGGTAATGACGTCCAACCTCGGCTCTGCGCGCATTCAGGAAATGGCCGATCAGGGTTATGAGGTGATGAAAGACGCCGTCATGGAGGTGGTCGGTCAGCACTTCCGGCCGGAGTTCATCAACCGCGTCGACGAGCTGGTGGTTTTCCACCCACTGAACCGCGAGCAGATTCGACTTATTGCTGGCATACAGCTGGAGCGACTGCGGGAGCGGCTGCAGCAGTCCGGGCTGGATATTGAGCTGTCGGAGGCCGCCATGGATCTGCTGGGGGATACGGGCTTTGATCCGGTCTACGGTGCACGACCGCTCAAGCGGGCTATTCAGCAACGCCTTGAGAATCCGCTGGCGCAGAAAATACTGGCGGGTGATTTTGAAGCGGGCACGACCATTGCCGTGGAGGTGGTTGACGGCGCCTTCAGCTTTTCGAGCTGAGCGCCTAGTTGCCTGAATCCCGAGGCGCCAGCAGGGCGCCCAGGGCGGCCTGATCCAGGTGTCCGTCGGCCCGTTCGCCGGCGGCTGCCTGGTAGGCGCTGAGCGCACTGCGCGAAGCGGGTCCCCACAGCCCGTCCGCCGGTCCGGGGTCAAAACCCCGGGCCGCCAGTGCGCCCTGAGCCGCTTTAATCTGGGCGCGGGCCAGCGCCGGTTCATCCGGTGGTTGCCGCACCAGCCCTGCGCCGCCGGCAATCTGATCCGCCAGCAGGCCCACACTCAGGGCGTAAGCCTCGGAATGATTCCAACCCATAATCACATTGAAGTTGTCGTAGACCAGGAAGGCCGGCCCGTCGGCGCCGGCGGGTACCAGCAGCGCCGCCTCGAGATCGGCGACCGGCAAATCGCCGCCATCAGCGCGCCGCACGCCGAGTTGCGCCCAGTCAGCCAGCGCCCGGGGCTGCTGGCGCCCGGCAAGTTCATAGGCAAAGTCGGGGGGTAGACGTACCTCGCGCCCCCAGCGTTGACCCCGCAGCCAGCCCAACTGGGCCAGAAAGTTGGCAGCAGAAGCCAGGGCATCGGCTTCGCTGTTCCATAGATCGATGCGCTGATCACCGTCACCGTCGCGCGCGTAGCGCTGCCAGGTGCTGGGCATAAACTGGGTATGTCCCATGGCACCCGCCCAGGACCCGCGCATGACATCGGGATTCAGCTGTTCACGCTCCACCAGTTCCAGGGCGATGAGAAACTCCTGGCTGAAGAAATCGCTGCGGCGTGCATCGCAGGCCAGCGTTGCCAGTGCATCGAGCGTGGGTGTATTGCCGAGGTAGCCGCCATAGTTGGTTTCCAGGCCCCAGAAAGCGATCAGATAATGGCCGGGCACGCCATAGCGGGCGGTCAATTCCTGCAATAGTTCCGCCTGCTGGCGTCGCTGGGCGCGGCCGTTTTCCAGCCGCGTGGCACTCAGTCGTAGCGCCAGATAGCGTCCGAAGGTCTGGACGAACTCAGGCTGGTTACGGTCCAGTTCTAGGACTTGCTGCTGCGCAGCCAGTGAAGCCACCAACGCGAGCACGGCGGGGCTGCGCCCTTGGGCTTCGGCCCGGGCAGCCAGCGACTCAAGGCATTGGTCGAAGTTTTCAAACTCGCCGCGGACTGAACCGGCCGCTGCGAGCAGGAACGTGACCGTAATGGCCAGACGAGGAAATTTCATGGCTCCAGTGTAGCGGCTCCCATGGCACGGGGCAGTCTCTTCTTACTCCTGTCGCAGCGTCCTGGAGCTTCAGGTCAGGGACGCGGGTGCCGTTGCTGCCCGGGTCTGGGTTACCGGAGCTGGAATCCCGTGTGCCGCTCCCGTGCCGCTTCCGTGCGTCGCGCGGATCGCGGGTCCTTCAAGCCGGAGTCATGATCCTTCGGTGGTCTGATCCCCTAGAAGCTGATCTTTCTCCTGCCACAGGCCACGCAACCATTCTTGCAGGGCCTCCCGAGCCTCCTTGTCCGAGCCGAAGTCCCGGTTTAGCAATGCGGAAGGAATCGGCCGCAGCTGGGCGTCAATGCTGATGAGGTCAATCTCACCGCGAAGCAGAGTCCACATGCCGGGCGGTTCCCGGTCTTCGTCGGCCGCACCGTAGCGAATGGTGACGTCAACACAGCCGTGCAGCTCGCTGCCCAGGGCCTGTATGACCTGACCAACGCCACCGGCTTTCGGCAGCAGCAAACGCTCATAGTCGGTGCTGGGCTCACGCTTGCTGCCCTGTCGACGGGTGCCCTCCGGAAAGCTCATCATGGCCACCGGGACATCCTGAAAGATCTCGCAGGCGCGGCGGGCGGACTCGAGATCACGGCCGCGTAGCTCGGGCTTGCGCGCCAATTCTTCGCGACTGGCTCGATGCATAAAGGGGAAGTCCAGCGCCCACCAACAAGGCCCCAGCACGGGTACCCAGATCAGCTGTTTCTTGAGGAAAAAGCGCAACAGCGGCAGGCGCCGATTGAAGCACTTCTGGAGCACCGGAATGTCGACCCAGCTCTGGTGGTTGCACAGCACCAGGTAGCAACCGTCCCGGTTCAGATATTCGGGCAGATGCTGTTCCCAGCGGGTTTTGCTGGCCAATGAAAACAGGGCGTTATTGACGCCAATCCAGGACTCGGCCACACCGGTAAGCCAGCGCCGCACGCGGTGACGGGCCGGACCTTCTGGAGTCAGCAGCTTGGGTATGGCCAACACCAGCAACAGCACCCCGTGGATCAAGGTGTTGAGGCACAAAGCCAGCAGTCCGAAAACAGCGCGCAGCGTATTGAACATGATTGATCACGGTGGATTTTGCAGACCGGGACATGCCGGGGCCACAGTATAACCCCTGTTGCTGCCATCGCCCGCCGCGAATCGCTCGATGGCGTCAGCGCGTTGACGGTTGAGCGGTATTGGCCGCGCTTTCCTGAGTGGCGGTCAGAGTCAGCAGGGCCGTTTGCACCTGAGCCTCACCGGTGAGCGCATGTTGCCCGGTCCAGGCCAGCAGCACGCGACCGTCAGGCAAACCCAGAATCTTTGGAAAGCCGCTGCTGCGGCCACCGTCCAGTGACAGCAGCCGGTCAACGTTGCCAGGGCCCGTGCTGCCGCTGCCATGGGCCAGTCGCAGTTGGGCCCCCTCGCGTGTCTGCTGCATCCAGCTGAGCAGATAGCCGCTTTGCGTCCAGCTGAGATCAACCCGCCCGATCGCACTACCGGCATCAAATTCCTGCAGCAGGTCAAAGTGCTTGCCACCATCGTCGGACCTGGCCAATCGCACGACGGGGAGATCCTGCGCCATGGTAAACCAAGCCACCAGCACTTCCTGGTTGCGCGCCAGCAGCGCCGGACCGTTAACGGGGCAGCCGTCGATGCGCCAGCCGTCTGTGTGCACGCTGATCGGCTGAGACCAGCCCTGGGCGGTTTGGCGGATCAGCTTGATGTCACGAATTTCCGCCTCGCTGCGGTCACGGTAAGCGATTAGCACACCGCTGCTTGTGTGCGCCGTAGCGGTGCCGCAGCAATCGCAGACACGTGCGTCGAGTAAGGCTTCCTGCACCATGCTTCCGGTTGCGGTCAGCTGTGCCGTGCGCAGGGTCATGGCACCGGCGCCGTGATGGTGTCCGCCATCCACAGGCGCCGGTTGTGTCTCGCGGCCGTCCAGCCACACCAGCCCGGCTTGATCGGGACCGGCGATGTAGCTGCTGACGAAACCGTGTTCGGTCAACGTGCCGTCGTCATGGGGCGTCTGCGCTTGGGACCAGCTCAGTCCCTGATCATCGCTGACAGCCAGCATCACGTCGTAGGCAAAGGTGCCTTGGCCAGAGCGCTGCAGCCAGTGGGCAAGATAGCGCCCGTTGGGTAAGACCTGCAGTCCCGGCGTGTCCGCCCAGTTGACGAACAGGCGATCGTGCTCGATCACGGTCTGCGCAGGGCCAAAATGGTCACCATGCAAGCGTGCAAAGCGCAGCTGGTGTCCTCCTTCCGATTTCTCGATCCAGCTCAGTAGCGCCCGTTGCTCATGGTCCAGGGTCAGTCTGGGTGCGAGACTGGCCGTGGCAGCCGGCGTGGGGACCGGATCGAGCGCTAGCGCCAGCGGCGATAATTGCAGCCCCAGTAGGGCGCCCAAAAGTAGGGATTTCATATCCGAAGTATGCCGCCTTTTGTCCTCTCTGTGTGCGCTCCCGCACGCGAATGCTGGCGGCATTGCGGAGCAGGCTCAGGCAGGCACGACCGTTGCAGTACGCTTTCCCGTGCCTCTCCTATACTCAGGAAACCTGCTGACAGGGCAGCGCTGACGCGGTCCCTGTTGTTCATCGGCATGGTGCCGATTTTTAGCGATTGCACACTGGGAGGAGCAATGAACAGGAAATCTTTATCGGTGCTGGTAGCGCTACTGCTGGCGCTGCCGGCCACAGCGGCCCTTGGGTCAGGGGCCGCCAAATCAAATCAGTTCTGGTGGCCTGAGCGGCTTGATCTGTCACCCTTGCGGCAACAGTCCGAAGCGTCCAGTCCCATGGCGGCTGATTTTGACTATGCGCAAGCCTTTGCATCCCTGGATCTGGACGCGGTCAAGAGCGATATCGAGGCCGTGTTGACCGAATCGCAGGAATGGTGGCCAGCGGACTACGGCCATTACGGTCCCTTCTTCATTCGCATGGCCTGGCACAGCGCGGGCACCTACCGGACGGCTGATGGCCGCGGTGGGGCGGCTGGAGGTCAGCTACGCTTCGAACCCCTCAATAGCTGGCCGGATAATACGAATCTGGATAAGGCACGGCGCTTGCTGTGGCCGGTAAAACAGAAGTACGGCAGCAAATTGTCCTGGGCTGACCTTATGGTCTTGACCGGCAATGTGGCGATGGAGTCCATGGGCTTCAAAACCTACGGCTTTGCTGGTGGACGCGAAGATGATTGGGAAGCCGATCTGGTGTACTGGGGGCCGGAAAATGAGTTTCTGGCCGATGAGCGCTACAGCGGTGAGCGTAAGCTGGCCAAACCGCTCGCAGCGGTGCAAATGGGTCTGATTTACGTGAATCCGGAAGGTCCCAATGGCAATCCTGACCCGCTGGCGGCCGCGCAGGATATCCGTGAGACCTTCGGGCGCATGGCCATGAATGATGCAGAGACGGCCGCTCTTATCGCCGGCGGACACACCTTTGGCAAGGCCCACGGTGCGCGCAAGCCCACGGGCTGTCTCGGCCCTGAACCGGCAGCCGCTGCCGTGGAACAGCAGGGTTTTGGCTGGCGTAACGAATGCGGTAACGGCAGCGGTGCAGACACGATCACCAGTGGTCTTGAAGGTGCCTGGACGGCGGCGCCGGTAACCTGGACCCACCAGTACCTGAGTAATCTTTATGCCTTTGATTGGCAGCAGAGTCGCAGCCCTGCCGGTGCCATCCAGTGGGTGCCTACCGATGAGGCGGCAGCCATGCTCGTGCCTGACGCGCACGACCCGGACAAGCGCCATGCGCCGATCATGTTCACCACCGACCTGGCGCTGCGCTTCGATCCTGCCTACGGTGAGATCACGCGTCGCTGGCTGGACAACCCAGCCGAGTTTGAAGATGCCTTTGCACGGGCCTGGTTCAAGCTAACCCATCGCGACATGGGGCCACGGGCACGCTATGTGGCGGCAGATCTGCCTGCTGAGGATCTGATCTGGCAAGATCCGGTACCGGCGGTAGATTTTGAGCTCATTGATGCGGCCGCGGTGGCCGATCTCAAGGCGCGCCTTATCGCCTCTGATCTCAGTGTGCAGGAACTGGTGCGCACGGCCTGGTCGTCAGCCTCCAGCTTCCGGGGCACCGATATGCGTGGTGGCGCCAATGGCGCGCGCATCCGACTGGCCCCCCAGGCGGACTGGGAAGCCAATAACCCGGACGAACTGACGCGCGTACTGAAGGTGCTGGAAGGCATTCAGGCCGACTTCAATGGCGCTCAGGATGGTCAGATGCGTGTGTCCCTGGCGGACCTGATCGTATTGGGGGGCGCCGCAGCGCTGGAGCAGGCGGCTGAGAGTGCCGGCTACGAGCTGACCGTGCCCTTTGCACCGGGACGCACCGATGCCAGTCAGGCGCAGACTGACGTGCAGTCCTTCGCTGTACTGGAACCAACGGCCGATGGTTTCCGTAACTACTTCAGCGAGGGTAACAGCCGTTCTCCTGCTGAGCTGTTGGTGGACCGGGCATCACTGCTAACGCTGACGGTGCCGGAAATGACCGTTCTGGTGGGTGGTCTGCGTGCCTTGGATGCCAACGCCGGGGGTGTGGGTCACGGCGTCTTTACTGATCGGCCGGGCACGCTCAGCAATGATTTCTTTGTCAACCTGCTGAGCATGGACACGGCCTGGAGCAAGGCTACTACGCCGGGCGTTTATGAAGGCCGTGACCGGGCCAGCGGTGCGCTGCAGTGGACGGCGACGCCGGTGGATCTGATCTTTGGTTCCCATGCAGAGCTGCGGGCTATTGCTGAGGTCTACGGCGCCAGTGATGGCGAACAGAAGTTCATGCGTGATTTTGTGGCTGCCTGGACCAAGGTCATGCAATTGGATCGCTTTGATCTGGACACGGGCAACGGCGGCGCGGTTCTGGTCGCACAATTGCCGGCGCGCTAGGCGCATGCGCGATGAGTCAGGGGGCAGCGCGCCAGCGCTGCCCCTGATACTGTTGGCGCCCAAGAGAAACAGTGCCATGCCGCCAGGGCTGGTTTGAGGGAGCATATTGATGACAACACCTTATCGCGTGCGTTGGGCTGGTGGCCTGCGCTTTATCGGTAGCACGGCCAAGGGCCACTCCACCGTTATGGATGGCGACAGCGAGGTGGCCATGACGCCCATGGACATGTTGCTGTTGGGCACGGGTGCTTGCGCGGCTATTGATCTGGTCATGATCCTAAGGAAGGGTCGGGAGCAGTTGGTCCATGCGGAGGTGGAACTTCGGGGCGAGCGGCGCGATGAGATGCCGCGCTACTTTACCGGAGTGAAGCTCCACTTCGTGGTTTCGGGTCGTGCGCTGAGCCCGGCCAAAGTGGAGCGTGCCATCGCGCTCGCCATGGAAAAGTACTGTTCGGCTTCTGCACAGTTGGCGGCACTGGCGCATATCGAGACCAGCTTTGAGATTCTGGAGGCGGAGCTGCCTGAGTAGGGCGGCTGCGCAGGTCAGGTGACCCCGAGCCGGCCGCTGGGCGCGCGCTCCCGCGGTCGGGCCACCTTTACCCTATCGGGTCGGATGCGAGACCGGTTCCAGTCGTAGATGGTGGCGCCAGTCTAGCAATGAGTCACATGTCATGCCCGCAAAAGCGCCCTTTTTTGATGCCCTGAACCGCGCCCCGGAGCGCAGCTATGAATGGCTGGCCACCGAGGGCGTGGAAGACGCTGATTTTATCGATTGGAACGGTCGTCTGATGCCGGTGCACTACGGCGATGCGGAGTCGGAGTACCACGCAATACGCAACAGCGCTGCCGTCTGTGATGTCTCACCCATGCGCAAGGTGATGATTCAGGGTGCGGGCGCAGGGGTGTTTCTGGATCACTTGCTGACCCGCCCGGTCAGCACCATGGCCACCGGTAGCGGGCAGTATGTGGTGTTCTGCGATGAGGCCGGTGCCATGCTGGACGATGCGATCGTGCATCGTGCGGGCGCCGATCGTTTTCTCATGTTCCCGTCGGATATGGACCACCGCCCCTGGTTTGAGCGGGTGGCCAGTCACTATGGACTCGGTGACGTGCGCTTCAACGATTGTACGGACGAGCTGGCGGGCCTTGCGATCCAGGGTCCCGACTCAGCGCGGGTGTTACAAGCGCTGGGGGTGCCAGACATCGAGCAGTTGGCGCCCTCCCGATTTATCGAATTCATGTTGGGCAACATGCCGGTGCGCGTGGTGCGCATGGGCTTCACCGGTGATCTTGGCTACGAGCTCTGGTTCCCGACCAGTGCTGTGGAGGCGCTGGTCAAAGGCTTGCAGCAGGCGCGCGATACGCTGGCGATTGACCTGCCGGGCTACGGTCTGACCGCCCTGCAGGCCTGCCGCCTGGAAGCCGGATTTATTGTGGCCGGTTGGGATTGCTCCTCAGCCATTGATCCCCAGCCCGGTTTTGAGCGTTCGCCCTTTGAGTTGGGGCTGGGCTGGCTGGTGAATCTGGAAGCGGGTCCTTTCTTCGGGCGCGAGGCTCTCTTCGAGCAAAAAGCATCCGGGCCCGCCCATACGCTGCGCTACGCGTTGATTGCCGGCGCGGAACCGGTAGCGGACGGTACGCGCCTCCTGCATGACGGTGAGGATGTTGGGCTGATCACCAGTTCAGCCTGGTCCTGGGGTCTGGGCGTCACGGTGGCGAATGTGAGCCTCTTGTCGGCTGCCGCAGGGCTGGAGACGGCGGAACTGGAAGGCTCTGGCGTGTCGCGCGACGTCCGTTTACAGGCTGAACTACCGCGGCGCTTTCCTCTGGCCCGCAAGATGCCCGCGCCGCTGGCTTGAAACGCTTCCAGGGGCAGGTCCGCAGCAGCCGGTTACAATGGTGCGGCTGCTGCGAGGACAAGTCATGCGTGATCTGAAACCTGAAACCCTTCTGGTGAAAGCCGGGCGACCGCACGGGCCGGGACAACCACTGAATACGCCTATCGTGCCGTCATCCAACTTTGTGCTCGGCGAGGGCAAGGTCTACAGCCGGGAAGACGGCACCGCGACCTGGCAGGCGCTGGAAGATGTGGTGGGTGAGCTGGAGCAGGGACAGGCCATTGCCTACGCCTCCGGAATGGCGGCCGCGGCGGCGGCCTTCGAGCAGATTCCCCAGGGGGGGCAGGTGGTTTTACCCTCGGATTGCTACCAGGGCGTGCTCAATTTGGCGCTGGCGGGTGAAGCACAGGGTCGTTGGCGCCTGCTCAGGTTGGCCACGGAGGACACGGCCGCCTGGTGTGCTGCCGCCGGCCATGCGGACATGCTGTGGCTGGAAACGCCGTCCAACCCCTTACTGCTGCTGGCCGATCTGAATGCCATTGCGGCGGCACCGCGTGCCGGCTTGCTGGTAGTCGACAACACCTTTGCCACGCCACTGCTGCAGCGCCCGCTCACGCGCGGTGCCGATCTGGTGCTGCACTCGGCCACTAAATATATCGGCGGTCATTCGGATTTGCTCGGGGGGCTGCTGGTCGCCCGTGATCCGGCGCTGGCGGAGCGGCTGATATTGGCGCGCAAGCTGCAGGGCGCAACGCCCGGTATGCTGGAGGCCTATCTGGCGGCTCGCGGCGTGCGTACGCTGGCGGTGCGCCTGGAACGGGCCCAGCACAACGCTGCGCGTTTGGCCGCCTTTCTGGAGGCGCATCCGCAGGTGCATGAGGTCCGCTATCCCGGCCTTAGCTCGCATCCCCAGCATGAATTGGCCCGGCAACAGCTGGATGGGTTCGGCGCCATGCTGACCTTTCTGGTGCAGGGAGATGGGGCAACGGCTGATGCGCTGTGCGCTGCGGTGGAGGTCATCAATCACGCCACCAGTCTCGGTTCCGTTGAGAGCACCATGGAACGCCGTTCCGTGTACGCGGGAGCCGAACATCTGCCCCCCAATTTGCTTCGACTGAGCGTGGGGATTGAGGCGGTTGAGGATTTGGAAGCGGATCTGAACGCTGCTCTGCAGCGCGTCAGCGCGGCCTAATCGTCGCCGTCGTTCAACCAGGGCGCGGCGTTGCTGCGCATGGTCTCGGTCAGCGCAACGGCCTTGCGTGCTTCCAGGTCAAAGAGCACCGAGGTGCTGAGCTGCACCGCCACCGTGGCCTGATCGGCGAGACGGCGCATGCTGTAGCGCACCTGCACGGACTTGCCGCCCATGTGCATTAGCGTGCCGTGAACCTCCAGCAAATCTCCGGCGGCCACCTCCGAGTGATAGTCAATCTCATGGCGCACATCGGCCCAGCCCAGACCCGGTGCGTTAGCGCCGAAAGCCCGGGTCAGGAAATGGTAGGACGCATCGTCGAAGCGGGCCACGTAAAAACGTGTGGTGAGATGTCCCTGTACGTCACATTCCCAGGGATGCGCAACCGATTGATTGACCAGCATGGCACTCATGGCGTCTGTTTCCTGAGACCCAGTAGCTCCCGCGTGGCCTGTGGCCCCAGCACGGACCCGCCCATGTTTTCAACGATGTTGACCGCACGTTCTACCAGCTGGGCGTTGGTGGCCGGCACGCCTTTGGCCAGATAAAGATTGTCTTCCAGGCCCACACGAACGTTACCCCCCATCAGCACAGACAGGGCGACCCAGGGCAGGGATTTGGCGCCCAGGGCAAAGCCGGCAAACACGGATTCTTCGGGCAGGTTGTTGCGCAGCGCGAGGAAGTTCTCCGGCGTTGCTTCAATGCCCCAGGGAATACCCATGCACATTTGCAGCAGTGGCGGATCGTTGATCAGCCCTTCCTTGACCAGTTGCCGGGCAAACCAGGCCTGGCCGAGGTCAAAGACCTCAAGTTCCGGCTTCACGCCCAGTTCCTGGGCCAGCCTGGCACCGCGGCGCAGCAGATCAGCGGTGGATACGTAGACGTAATGATCCGAAATGTAATTGAAGGATCCACAATCGAGGCTGCAGATTTCCGGCAGGCACTCGACCACATGCTGCATGCGCTCTTCCTGGCCAACACAGTCGGTGCCCTCGGTAAAGTTCAGCAGGTCCTCATCGGGCCCCAGAAACAGGTCCCCACCCATACCGCAGGTGAGGTTGATGACCACGTCCGTATCGCTGTCGCGTACGCGATCAACCACCTCGCGAAACAGTTTCGGATCGCGGCTGCCATCGCCGGTTTCCGGGTCGCGAACGTGAATGTGCGCGATCGCAGCGCCCGCCTTGGCCGCATCAATGGCCGCCGCTGCGATGTCTTTCGGCGTTACCGGCACGTGTGGGCTGCGGCTGGGAGAGTCGCCAGCGCCGGTCACGGCGCAGGTTATAAAGGGTGTTCGATTCATGATGGGTACTCGCGACCTGTGTGGCGGGTCAGAAAATAAGATTGGCCAGCCAGTTCCAGGCTGCCGCACTGCCGCCGGCAGCCATGGCAACCAGGCTCATCAGGGGATGTTCTTTCTTCAAGAGGCCGGCCAGGCCGAACAGGGCGCCCAGAGCGCCCAGCGCCATTTGCAGCTGCGCCAGTCGGTCGCGCGGTGCGCGGCGTTTGCCATCCCAGAGCTCCCGGCCCTTGTCCAGGGCCTGCTCGGTCACGCTTTTCACCGTGGGGGTCTGCTGCTCACGCAAGCTGTCACCGGCGATAGCCAAGCCCAGACCGCTCAGTGCCAGCACCAGCCCGAGCAGCGCCAAAATGTTTTTCATGGAACCCTTACCTGCTTGAGATTTTTTTACGCTATGCGTTCGATCATTTCATGTTACCGCCGGCCTTTCAACCGCCGATTTTCAGTTTTCTCGCACCTGTCCCTGACCGCGCACCAGCCACTTGTAACTGGTGAGTTCCGGCAAGGCCATGGGGCCGCGAGCGTGAAGTTTCTGGGTGCTGATACCGATCTCTGCCCCCATGCCAAATTGACCCCCATCGGTAAAGGCCGTGGAGGCGTTGGCGTAAACCGTGGCTGCGTCTACTTCCTTGAGAAAGCGTTCCAGTACCGCCGCATCTTCTGCCACCACAGCTTCCGAATGACGAGAAGAGTGTTGGCGGATGTGCGTGAGCGCTTCGTCAAGATCGGCAACGGTCTTCACCGACAGTTTCATGGCCAGAAACTCCTGCCCGTAGTGCTCCGGCTGCGCCCGCTGCAGGGGGCCGGCATAGTGATCGCGCAAAGCGTCATAGGCCGCGTCATCGGCAAAGACCTCGGCCTGAAAATCATTGCCCAGACGCGCCAGCAGGCCCGGGAGTTCGGGTAAGAGATCTTTATGCAGGACCAGCGTGTCGAGTGCATTGCAGACACTGACGCGGCGCGCCTTCGCATTGGTGATGATGGCCTCAGCCTGGCCTAGGTCCGCGCTGCCATCCACATAGGTATGCACGATGCCGGCGCCGGTTTCGATGACGGGAATGCGGGCGTGTTCCCGCACAAAATCGATCAGGCCACGCGAGCCCCTCGGTATGGCCAGGTCAATCTGTTCCGTCGCGCTCAGGATGGGCAGTAGCGCATCACGGCTGGCGGGGGCCAGATACACGGCCTGCGGATCAATAGCCGCTGCGGCCAGCGTCGCGTGGATCAGCGCCACGATGGCGCGGTTGCTGTCCCGTGCGTCCGAGCTGCCCTTGAGGACACAGGCGTTGCCGCTGCGAAAGCACAGGGCAAAGACGTCAAACGTCACGTTCGGGCGTGATTCGAACACCACGGCGATCACGCCGATGGGTACGCGCACTTTCTCGAGTGCCAGGCCATTGGGCAGGCGGCGCGTCTCCAGCACCTCCCCCTGTGGGGCCGGTAATTCGGCCACGCGTCGCAGATCGTCGGCAATGGCTTGCAGGCGTTCCGGATTCAGGAGCAGGCGATCGTATTTCGGATTGGCCGGGTCCATGCGGGCCAGATCACGCTCATTGGCCGCGAGAATCTCCGCGGCACTGGCCAGGGTACGGTCGGCCAGATCTCGCAATACGGCCCCGGTCTGGGCCGGCGTCAGCCGCGCCAGGGCCTGGGCCGCCTGGCGCGCAGCGGCAAGGCCTGCGTCCAAACCGGCCAGTGGCTCAGTCTTCGATAAGGTAGAGGTGGTCATAATGAATCAGTGGTTTCTGCTCTCGTTGGCCCAGCGTGCGCGCGGCCGTTGCTGCATCATAGCCTGAGCGACCACAGCCCAAAAGGCGCTCATTTTCGTCGTAGATTTGAATCACATCGCCCGGCTGAAAATCCCCGTCAACGCGGACCGCACCCACGGGCAGCAGGCTGGCCAGTCGACGCGGGTCCCGCAGGGCGCTGGCTGCCCCTGCGTTGATCACGACCGAACCCAGTGCGTGGTCATCCATGCTCGCTAGCCAGCGGCGTGCCGGTGTGGCCTTGCTCTCTGCGGGGAAGCGCGTGCCCAGGGCGGCACCAGCCACCAGCTGCTGCAGCACATCGTTGCTACTGCCGTTGGCAATCACCACCTCCGTGCCCAGGCGCGCTGTTTTGCGCGCCACCGCCAGTTTCGAGTGCATGCCACCCCGGCCCAGGCGTGATGCGCCCTCGCGCAGAATGGCATCGGCCTCATGCTGCCTGTCGTCCCAGCGCGCTATGGGCTCATCACTATCCGGCGGCAGCACGCCGTCAACGGTACTCAGCAGGCACAACAGGTCCGCGTCCATCATGCCGGCCAGCAGGCCGGCCAGTTCGTCGTTGTCCGTGAACATGAGTTCGGTCACCGACACCACATCGTTCTCGTTGATGATCGGTACCAGACCGGCCGCCAGCAGACCTTCCAGGCAGGCACGCATATGCAGGTAGTGCTGGCGCGACTGGAAATCACTCTTGCTGACCAACACCTGAGCGGTTTCCAGCGCACTGCGTGCGAGCGCCGTCTGCCAGTGGGTCATGAGGCGCACCTGGCCGGCGGCGGCCAGTACCTGCTGACGGGTCACCGGGTTGCTGATGCGTGCACTTCCGGCCCCGGCCGGCTGGCGGCCGGCGGCGACCGCGCCGGAGCTGACCAGCAGCACCTGCCAGCCCTGCGCCATGAGGGCAGCCACCTGATCGGCCAGCGATGTCAGTACGGACCGGTCCAGCGCGCCGGAGCGATCGCACAGCACCTGGCTGCCGACCTTGACGATCAAACGTTGCCGCAGGCTCATGCTTCAGACCACAGGCCTAGAGGCCGAGCTGGCTCGGTCCTTGCTCATACACGATATCGACCGGGATACCGGCTTCCGCCAGACGGTCCAGGTCCGCCTGCAATTGGGGGGCAACGCCGCCGAGTTGGTCGACAAACGCGGCCACCGCGGCGTAGTCGCCATCGCCCTGCAGCATGAGCAATTCCCTGCTGAGAGCGGCAATGGCGGCCTCGAAGGCGTCGCGGTTAACCCGATATTTCCCGCTCTCGGGATCGCGGCTGAAGGCACCGGCGGCGTAGAAATAGTTGAAGCGGATCATGTTGGCACGGCCATGGGCGCTGGAGGCGCCAAAGCGCACGGAGCGGAATATGCCCGCCATAAAGGTCACATAGTCGTCCATGAGCTCGCCGTCGGTGATTTCACCCATGTCGCGCAGCCGCTGCACCATGTAAATGCCGAGAATATCGGCCTTGCCTTCTTCCAGGGCGGAGGCATGCTCCTTCAGCGCCGTGCGCACCGGGCCGGCACCGCTGATGGTGTTCTTGATGCCCAGCCCATGCGCCACTTCGTGGAACATGGTATTGCCGAAGAAGGCGTCGAAGGTGATGTGCTGGCGTTGGTCAGCGGCAATCAGCTCATCGGCAATGGGCAGAAGAATCTTGTCAAACTTCGCGCGCATGGCATTTTTTAACTGCAGCCGACGCGTGCCCTTGGCCAGCTGTACCTGCTCGTCGTTGGGCAGGTTGATGGCGATGGTTTTGGAGCCGGAATTGGCATCGCCGGCCACATAAAGCACGTCATAGGCGTTCAGATCGGCGTCGGAACCGGGCATTTCAGCCCGGTAAATTTCCGCTACCGGCAGTCCGCGCTGCAGTTCCGGCATGAACTGGGCAAAGTGCGCCAGCCGCTCGCTCCAGGCCAGGTCCTTGAGCAGGACAAAAGTCTCGAAGGCGGTGCGATAGCCAAACAGCGCATCCTGATAGTTTTCGATCGGGCCGATGACCAGCTCAATCGGGTTGTTTTTCATATCCATCCAGGCCAGATCGGAAGCCTGATACTCATCGCTGAGCAGGGCTTCTGCGCGCAGGCGCAGATAGCTCGCAAACTGGGGGTCCTCGGCCAGATCGGCCGCCTCGCGCAGCAGGGATGCCAGCTTCTGCAGGGGTTCCGCATAGGCCTGGGAGTAGGGCACCAGGGTCAGGTCGCCGGCCGCATCGCGACGTACCAGGCTGTAGAGCCCGTCCTTGCCCTCCTGATCCCAGGCCTCGAATTCCTCCCGGGTCATATCCTGGGGGTAGAAGCGCGCCCCCGGCGGTCGCTGGCCATAGCCATCCAGGAACGGCGCGTCGCCGTCCAGCCGGTCCCAGGGTCCATAGTTGATCTCCGCGAAGCGACGGATCCGGGGATCTTCAATGCGCGTCAGCAGGGCCTCTTTGTCGCCCCAGACCTGCTGCCAGAACAGCCTATCGGTGATGTCTGCGGCTTCGATCAATAGCCGCACCATGTCCTGTTGCGCGGCGCTCAGTCCCGCAAGGTCCGCGGTCAGTGCAACTGGCGTATAGATATCAAAGCGATCCATGGCCGGCGCCGTGCTTGCAGGCGCCGGTGCAGGCGCGGCGGTAGCCGGAGCGGCTGCCGGTGGCGCGGTTTCCTGGCTGCAGGCCGTCAGTAGTAGGGCACTGAGCGCGGTGGCAAGTAGTGGGCGGGCTGTTGTCATCATCGTAGGCAGTCTCTGGCCCCATGGGCACGTTAGCGTCAAGGTGCTATCTTGCCATGGAATTCCGCGCCGTAAGACCCCATTTAGCCCCGCAACCGTTATAATCGCCGGCCCTGTCCGGCCCAGAGACCGAGACCATGCCTATTTACGAATACCGCTGCCAGCAGTGCGGCCATGAATTGGAAAAGCTGCAGCGCATGAGTGACGACCCCTTGACCGACTGTCCCGCCTGTGGAGAGGCGGGTTTGAAGCGTCTGATTTCGGCGGCGGCGTTCCGCCTCAAGGGCAGTGGCTGGTACGAAACCGACTTTAAATCCGACAATAAGCGTAACTTGGCGGACGGCGGTAAAGGGGACAGCAAGGCCTCTGACAAGAAGGCCAAGGACAGCAGCAAAGACAAGAGCGCGACGGCCAGCAAAAAGACGGCCAGCGCCGGTAACTCGGGCAGCAGTGCCTGATGCAGGAGATTCGTGATGCGAACGCACCTTTGCGGTGAACTAAACCAGGAACTGGCAGGCCACAGCGTGACCCTATGCGGCTGGGTGCATGCCCGCCGGGATCTCGGCGGTCTGATCTTTCTCAGCCTGCGTGATCGTGCCGGTCTGGTACAGGTGGTGGTTGAGCCGGACAGCCCGGCCTTTGCCGAAGCTGAAAAGCTGCGCAATGAATACTGCGTGCGCGTGCGCGGTGAGGTGCGTGAACGGCCCGAAAGCCAGTGGAACGACGATATGGCAACGGGCCGGATAGAGCTGGTGGCGCTGGAGGTGTCGTTGCTGAACGCATCGGCACCGCTGCCGCTGCTGATGACGGAAGAGGACGGCGAGGAGATTCGTCTCAAGTACCGTTACCTCGACCTGCGCCGCCCGCGCATGCAGCACAATATG
>JAOZKI010000048.1 GCA_029935455.1 Lysobacterales bacterium
AGGGCTGCCTTGGCCTCAGTCTTTTGCCCCAGCAATATCAAGGCAGACAACAACACCGGCATGCAGACAGCCATCAAAAGGGCTGACCGCCAACCAATGTCTATGGAAGCAGCTTCATCCATAGCATGATTGTATTACAGGGGCGGATAGGAACTATTAACCACCTTTTCCGCTTATCGGCCCGATAGTCACTAGCCGTAACCGACCTCAATGAGTCCGTTTCCAATTGCGGAACCCAGGAAAATGGTCGCTTCGCAAGCCCTTCGAACGTACCAACCCTCCCAAAACGGCACCGTTCCAGAGCACCGGCGTGCAATCAGACCGGGACACTAAGATCCATTAATCTTGAATGCCAGGCGTATCAGAAACCGCATATTTCGTCGTTCTGAAGCGCTCGTCCACGACGCTGGCGAACAATACTTTCCAGTTTGGAAAATTATAACTTGCCAATATGGAAAGTAATGGGCTAGACTAAGTTTCCATCTTGGAAAGTGAGTAGTGACCATGTCTGAATCAACACCCTCATCAGCACAGGCAAGGGATGCCTTGGATGCCATTCGACACAGTCAGCAAACCCTGCTGTCGGACTATATTCCGTCGGTTTTTATCCGGCTTGCGATCTGCTTGAGCTTTGCCGCCATCCTGTTCGGCTATGGCATGACCGAACATGAAAACCAATGGGCGCTCGCCATGTGGATCGGTGGTTTCGGATTTTTGATTTTCACGGCGCTTTACGTGTATTCCTATCGACTGCAGGGCATCAAGATTCGATTGTTGCCGCGTTTAGGCGACTCGGTGAAACTCAACATTGGCGTGGGGGTCGTATTTGTCCTGCTCGTCTTTGGCAGCCGCTTGCTTCGAACTGGGCTTGGGTTTGAATACGCGCCTCATGTCTGCTCATTTGCGGCCGGTGCCCTGTACTTCTGGTTATTGGCCAAATATCCGACCGGCGAAGTTCACAAGCGCGATAAATGAAATGAATGACCTTGACCCTATCATTCACGCGCCGAACCGATTGAAGATCTGTGCCATGCTAGCGACCAGTGCCGAGCTTGATTTCCGGCTCATCAAAGGCCAGCTGGACGTGAGTGATTCGGTGCTCTCGAAGCAACTGAAGTCGCTGGAGGATGCAGGGTACATCCAGACCCGAAAGCGGCCACACGAAGGCCGCCCAAGAACCTGGATTTCATTGACAAATAAGGGTCATGAAGCCTTCGAGTCCCACGTCGAAGCGCTCAAGCAAATCATCACCCTCTGAACGTAAACGGCCCCGCACCTGCGGGGCTTTCGCTTGGGACAGTGTTCACGCTGCAGATTTCAAGTTGATTTCACCCTATTTGCATGTTTCCCGTTCGGGTCTGGCCTAGCATTGCTGGGGTCGGACCAAGCAATCAATAGTCACGCTACTGATTTGCTCGGGATAACCAACGAGTTTTGAGCGATTAACGGGGCTTAACGGCTGTTTTCAGGCATCCAATGGCTTTTTGAATGCCGGTAGTCCTGCGGCGCCCAATGCATGCGACAGCGCCTGCTAGGGATGACACCTTGAGAGGCTTCTTCGAAACATCTCAGGGCACCCTGCTAGAGCGGCCTTGTCGACGGAACCCTGTCGCGTCTTGAGACAGGAACCCCACCCGCCTACATATTCCTGCGATATTCCCCGCCAACCTCGTACAGCGCGTGCGACATGCTGCCCAGGCTGCAGAGCCGGGCCGCCTCCATCAGCGCCGCGAAGGTGTTCTCCCGCTGGCGGGCAGTCTGCTGCAGTTGCTGCAGCAGCGCCGCGGCTTCGTCCCCGTGCGCTTCACGGTAGATATCCACGTTCTCCACCTGCTGATCCTTCTCATCATCAGTGGAGCGCATGAGTTCGATCTCACCGCCCTCGGTCTGCGGATCCTTGCCACCCAGGAACGTATTCACCCCGATAATCGGCAAGGAGCCATCATGCTTCTTGTGCTCGTAGTACATGCTCTCTTCCTGAATCTTCCCGCGCTGGTACATGGTGTCCATGGCGCCGAGCACGCCGCCGCGCTCTGAGATGCGCTCGAACTCCTGGTAGACCTGCTCTTCAACGAGATCCGTGAGCTCATCGACAATAAAGCTGCCCTGCCAGGGGTTCTCGCAAAAGTTCAGGCCCATCTCCTTGGAGATAATCATCTGGATGGCCACGGCCCGGCGCACGCTCTCTTCCGTCGGCGTGGTAATGGCCTCGTCGAAGGCGTTCGTGTGCAGGCTGTTGCAGTTATCGAACAGGGCGTAGAGCGCCTGCAGCGTGGTGCGGATGTCGTTGAACTGGATCTCCTGCGCGTGCAGGCTCCGGCCACTGGTCTGGATATGGTACTTGAGCATCTGCGAGCGTTGGTTGGCGCCGTAGCGCTCGCGCATGGCCCGCGCCCAGATGCGCCGGGCCACGCGGCCGATCACCGTGTACTCCGGATCCATACCGTTGGAGAAGAAAAAGCTCAGGTTGGGCGCAAAATCATCAATGCTCATGCCCCGGGCCAGGTAGTACTCCACGATGGTAAAGCCATTGCTGAGCGTGAAAGCCAGCTGGCTGATCGGGTTCGCGCCGGCCTCGGCGATGTGATAACCGGAGATGGAAACGCTGTAGAAATTGCGCACCTTGTGGTCCACAAAATACTGCTGGATGTCCCCCATCATGCGCAGGGCGAATTCCGTACTAAAAATACAGGTGTTCTGTGCCTGGTCCTCTTTCAGGATGTCCGCCTGCACCGTGCCGCGCACCTTGCTGAGCGTGTCCTTCTTGATCCGGGCGTAGGTCTCGGCGGTGAAATCGCCAATGCCGATCAACTGATCGCCGGTGATGCCCAGCAACCCAAGACCCAGGCCGTCGTTACCCTCGGGCATGTCACCGTGATAGCGGGGACGTTCCTTGCCTTCAAACCGCCGGACGATCTCAGCTTCCGCCTCTTCCCACAGTCCCTTTTCCTTCAGGTAAACCTCAACCTGCTGATCGATGGCCGCGTTCATGAAAAACGCCAGAATCATGGGCGCCGGACCATTGATGGTCATGGAGACCGAGGTGCTGGGCGCGCACAGGTCGAAGCCCGAGTAGAGCTTCTTCATATCGTCCAGCGTGGCAATGCTCACGCCCGAGTTGCCCACCTTGCCGTAAATATCTGGCCGCGTGGCCGGGTCTTCACCATAGAGGGTCACCGAATCAAAGGCCGTGGACAGGCGCGCTGCCGGCTGGCCCTTGCTTACGTAGTGGAAGCGCCGGTTGGTCCGCTCCGGCGTACCTTCGCCGGCAAACATACGGGTCGGATCTTCGCCCGTGCGGCGGTAGGGAAACACACCGGCCGTGTAGGGGTAACTGCCCGGCAGGTTTTCACGCATGAGAAAGCTTAGCAATTCACCCCAGTCCGCATCGCGGGGCATACCGATCTTGGGTATCTGGTTGTGGCTGAGGCTCACGCGGAAGTTATCACCGGTAATCTTGCGCCCGCGCACCTCGTACTCGAACTGCTCGGAACGGATACCCTGTTTGCGCTCGGGCCAGCCTTTCAGCAACTGCACCGCCTCCTCGCTCAGCTCACCCATGGCCGTGTCATAGCGCTGGCGCAGGGTCAGCAGGGCGCGGTCACCCTCGCCGCTGAGCGCATCCGGCGCATAGCGTCCAAAGGCCTCGGGACGGGCCGCATCGTCCAGCGCGCCCAGCGAGCTCCAATAATGCTGGGCCAGGTGCGCCGCTTCCGCCTGGCGCTGAATGGACGCACTGATGTTGCGGCCCTGTTCGGCGATCTCCGCCAGATAACGGTTGCGGGCCGGCGGTATCAGCACCGTCGCCCGGGGCTCTTTCAGCGAAGTGTCGATGGCCGGTGTCCACTCGGAGGCCGGCAGATCGAGTTTTTCGCGCAACAGGCGCATGAGATTGCGAAACATCCAGCTCACACCGGGGTCATTGAACTGGCTGGCAATGGTGGGATAGACCGGCATGTCTTCAGGCGGCTGGTCAAACTTGAGATGGTTCCGCTGCCACTGCTTGCGAACATCACGCAGCGCATCCTGGGCACCGCGCTTGTCGAATTTATTCAGCACCACCAGCTCGGCGAAATCGAGCATATCGATCTTCTCCAGCTGGCTTTGCGCACCGAACTCGGAGGTCATGACATAGACCGGGAAATCCACCAGATCCACGATCTCCGAGTCGCTCTGGCCGATACCGGCTGTTTCCACGATCACCAGATCAAAGCCACCCTGGCGCAGAAAGGCAATGGCATCCTGCAGCATGGCGCTGGTCGCCACGTGCTGACGCCGCGTGGCCATGGAACGCATATAAATACGCTCCGAGCGCAGCGTGTTCATGCGAATGCGGTCGCCCAGCAGAGCGCCGCCCGTGCGCCGGCGCGTGGGATCCACGGCCAGCACGGCAATGTTCTTGTCCGGGAAGCAGGCCAGGAAGCGATTAAGTATTTCGTCAGTTACCGAACTTTTACCCGCACCGCCCGTGCCCGTGATACCCAGCACCGGCGCCTGCCGCGCCGCGCCGGCCCACTCATGGCGCTTCATCTGCAGCTCGGCCTCGCCGAACTGACCGGCCTCCAGCAGGGTCAGCATGGCGGCCACATCGGATGAATTATCCGGGCGCAGTTGACCTGGGTCCCGTGGTGAGCGGCGGTCCTGCCCGGCCCGGGCCACCACGTCTTCGATCATTTCCACCAGACCCAGATTCATACCGTCATCCGGGTGGTAGATGCGCTCTACCCCATAGGCCTCCAGCGCCGCAATTTCCTCCAGCGTGATGGTGCCGCCACCACCACCAAATACCTTGATGTGCGCCGCATCATTGGCACGCAACTCATCGACCATGAAACGGAAGTATTCGTTGTGACCACCCTGATAGGAGCTGAGGGCAATCGCATCCGCATCTTCCTGAATGGCGGCGCGCACCACATCCATGACGGAGCGGTTATGGCCAAGGTGAATCACCTCGCAACCCTGGGCCTGGATCAGGCGGCGCATGATATTGATGGCCGCATCGTGGCCATCGAAAAGACTGGCCGCGGTAACAAAACGCAGCGGCGTAGCTAGCGCCGGGCGCTCGGTCACGCCCAAATCGGATGCAGGTCTGCCCATGGATGAACACCATCACTATTGCGGAGAGTTATCCCCCCTATTTTAGCGGTTGCGGCAGTGAACAGCGAATCAAGCGCTAGCCGATGCTGGCCTCAGGCCCGGGATCAGACACGGCAGCAAACTGCCGCCGGTGCTACAGGGCGCAACACAGGCTCAGAACTGCTCGCGCAACAGCGCCGCCGCCTGCTCCGGCGTAATGTCCCGCTGCGACTCGGCAAGCATCTCAAAGCCCACCATAAACTTGCGCACGCTGGCCGAACGCAGCAGCGGCGGATAGAACTGCAGATGCAATTGCCAGGCCGGGTGCTGATGGCCATCGCTGGGGGCCTGATGCACGCCAGCCGAATACGGGAATGGACAATCAAAGAGCCGGTCATAGGCCTGCACCAGGCGTTGCCAGGCATCAGCCAGGGCCGCACAGTCCGCGTCATCCAACTGAGTCAGGCTGGCTACCGGGAAGCGCGGCAGCAGCAGGGTTTCAAAGGGCCAGGCAGCCCAGAAAGGCACCAACACGGTAAATCTCGCATTCTCATACACCACGCGCGTGGCCAGGCTGCGCTCCCGTTCCAGCACGCTTTGCAGCAGCGACTGCTGCTGTGCCGCGTACCATTGCTGTTGCCGCTCATGCGCGCGCTGTACCCGCGTGGGCACATGGCCGGTGGCCCAAATCTGTCCATGCGGATGCGGATTGGAGCAGCCCATGGCAGCCCCGCGATTCTCAAAAATCTGCACGTAGTTCAGCTGCGGTTGACTGCCCAGCTCCCGCGTCTGCTCGCGCCAGCAACGCACCACCGCGGTGACGCTCTGTGGGCTTAGCTCGCCAATACCCAGGTCATGTCGGGGCGAAAAACACAGCACGCGGCACACGCCCCGCACAGGCTCGGCACGCAGCAGCGGGTCCACCGCCAGAGTGGCGCTGTCGGGCTGCGGCAGCAGGGCCGGAAAGTCGTTGTCGAACACATAGACCCCGTCATAGTCAGGGTTGCGCTGGCCATTGGCCCGCACCGTGCCCGGACACAGGTAACAGGCTGGATCATGGTCCGGCAGATTGGTCGCTGGCGCCGGTTCCCTGGCGCCCTGCCAGGGGCGCTGATTGCGCTGCGGCGAGACCAGCACCCATTCCCCACTGAGCGGGTTAAAGCGCCGATGCGGCGTCAGGTTGGCAGGCGGCTGCAAGGTCATTGGGTTGGCCTAAGCTATGTCCCTTGTGGTGTTCGAACCTTAGCCCCGCGGGGGCGCCGGCTCAAGTCTGCAGCGCTCACAAGAAGCCGGTCGCGGTGAGCAGCTCTCAGCGGGTGCCAGCAGGCACGGAATCGCTTATTCTTGGTGCCAAGGCTCACGGAAAACGACAAAACAGAGATATGCCCCAGTACCGCTCACGAACCACCACTCACGGCCGCAACATGGCCGGCGCCCGTGCCCTCTGGCGTGCTACCGGCATGCAGGATGAGGATTTTGACAAGCCCATTATCGCGGTGGTGAATTCCTTTACCCAGTTCGTGCCCGGCCATGTGCATCTGAAAGATCTGGGCCAGCTGGTTGCGCGGGAAATTGAGGCAGCCGGCGGCGTGGCCAAAGAATTCAACACCATTGCCGTAGACGATGGCATTGCCATGGGCCATGACGGCATGCTCTATTCCCTGCCCTCCCGCGATCTGATTGCCGATTCCGTGGAGTACATGGTGAACGCACACTGCGCGGATGCCATGGTGTGCATTTCCAACTGCGACAAGATCACGCCCGGCATGCTGAACGCTGCCATGCGTTTGAATATTCCCGCGGTTTTTGTCTCCGGAGGCCCCATGGAGGCCGGCAAAACCCGCTTGTCGGAGCACAAACTGGATCTGGTCGACGCCATGGTGGTGGCGGCCGATGCCAGCGCCAGCGATGAACAGGTGGCGGAATTTGAACGCTCGGCCTGCCCGACCTGCGGCTCCTGCTCCGGCATGTTCACGGCCAACTCCATGAATTGCCTCACCGAAGCGCTGGGCCTGAGCCTGCCGGGCAATGGCTCCACGCTGGCCACCCATGCGGACCGGCGCGGGCTGTTTGAGCGCGCCGGCCGGCTGATCGTCGATGTCTGTCGGCGCTACTACGAACAGGACGAAAGCAGCCTGTTGCCACGCAACATTGGCAGCTTTGAAGCGTTTGAAAACGCCATGGCGCTGGATATTGCCATGGGCGGCTCAACCAACACCATCCTGCACCTGCTGGCCGCAGCGCAGGAAGCCGGGCTGGATTTCACGCTGGCGGATATCGACCGTCTGTCGCGTCGCGTTCCGCAACTGTGCAAGGTGGCTCCCAATACACCCAAGTACCACATGGAAGATGTGCATCGGGCCGGCGGTGTGATGGGCATTCTGGGCGAACTGGAGCGGGCCGGCTTGCTCCACACGCAATGCCCAACGGTACACAGCGCCAGCCTCGGTGATGCGCTGGCGGACTGGGATCTGATGCGCACGGATCAAGCAGCCGCGCGCAAACTCTACTCGGCCGGTCCCGCCGGCATTCCGACACAGACCGCCTTTTCCCAGGACACGCGCTGGCCGTCCCTGGATCAGGACCGGGAACAGGGCTGCATCCGTTCCTTGGCCCATGCCTACTCGGCAGACGGCGGTCTCGCCGTGCTGTTTGGCAACCTGGCTGCGGATGGCTGTGTGGTCAAGACCAGCGGCGTGGACGATGACAATCTGGTTTTTCACGGCCCGGCGCACATCTGTGAAAGCCAGGATGCGGCCGTCAGTGACATTCTGAACAAGCGCGTGAAAGCCGGCGCCGTGGTGATTGTGCGCTATGAGGGGCCCCGCGGTGGACCGGGCATGCAGGAGATGCTCTACCCCACCTCCTATCTGAAATCCATGGGCCTGGGCAAGGCCTGCGCCCTGATTACGGACGGTCGTTTTTCCGGCGGCACCTCGGGCCTGTCCATTGGCCATGTATCGCCGGAAGCGGCCGCCGGCGGCAGCATCGGGTTGGTGGAAAACGGCGACATGATCGAAATAGATATTCCGGCCCGGCGCATCGATGTGCGACTCAGCGAGAACGAACTGGAGCGGCGACGGGCGGCCATGGAATTGCGCGGGGACGCGGCCTGGCAGCCCCGGGAAGCACGCAGCCGCCAGGTGAGTGCGGCCCTGAAGGTGTATGCCAAGCTGGCCACCAGCGCCGACAAAGGTGCGGTACGCGATCTCAGCCAGCTGCGCTAAACCGCCGCGCAAGCAGGACCCATGCCATGAGCCATTTCCTGACGGAACTACTGCAACCGCAGCGGCTTACCGCCGTGGTCGATATTGGCGCCAATCCCATTGACGGGGATCCGCCCTACCTGAATATGCTGCGTGCCGGCTTGTGCAGTGTCACCGGTTTTGAACCACAGCCGGAAGCGCTACAGGAGCTGCAGGCGCAGGCGGGACCGCTGGAAACCTACCTGCCATACGCCGTCGGCGATGGTCGCGAACACACGCTTTATCAATGCCACGCCTCTGGCATGACCAGCCTGCTGCGTCCCGATCCGGCCCGGCTGGCGCAGTTCAATGTTTTCAGCGAGCTGGGGGAGATCACAGGCGAAAGCCGCCTGGCCACGCGCAGGCTGGATGAGATCGACGAGATCAGTGCGCTCGATTTTCTGAAAATTGACGTGCAGGGCTCTGAACTCAGCGTTTTTGAACACGGTAAGGAACGCTTGCGCTCGGCCGTTGCGGTGCAGACGGAAATATCCTTCATGCCGCTCTACGAAGATCAGCCCGCCCTGTGGCAAGTGGACCGGGCCCTGCGTGAACTGGGACTGGTGCCCCATGCCTTTGCAGCGCTCAAACGCTGGCCACTGGCGCCGTTCGTGCAGGACGGCGACGAACGCAAACCGCTCAACCAGCTACTGGAAGCGGACCTGGTCTACGTGCGGGACTTTACCGATGCGGCACAGATGCAACCGGAACAGCTGAAACAGCTGGCCCTGCTTGCCCAGGAGGTGTTCCAGTCGTCGGACCTCGTGTATCGCTGCCTGCAACACCTCAGTGCGCTGGGCGCGATCTCCGGGAACGCACCCGAGCACTATCTGGATCATCTCGGGAATGGTCGTCCCCCACCGCCGGAGGACGACCTGCCTGTGCCCCTGGGCTTCTAGCGCGGGCGCTTCATGGGCATGGGGCGTGTCGCACTGCTGCGCATCGCCCGATGCCCCGCATGGGAACGATTATTGACATGTCCACGTTGACGGGCGTTGTAGCTACGGTTGAGATCATGCGTATTTAAGCCACCACTGCTCGGCCGTGAGGTCGTCGGACGTCGATACTGCATATCGCGACTGCTGGGGCGCGTCGCTGGCCGCGGTGTCGGCCGTGGCGCAGGACGCGTATCCGGGCGCGGTGCCGGGCGCACATTGGGCTTGGGCGCTGGCCGCGGCGCGGGTCGCGCATCCGGCTTCGGTGCCGGACGCACATTAGGCTTGGGGGCCGGACGGGGGGCCGGACGGGTATCCGGTTTGGGGGCCGGGCGCACATCGGGCTTCGGTGCCGGACGGGTATCCGGGCGCGCGGGATTGCGATCCGCCGCATCCTTCCATTTGCCCTGGTCACGGGTCTGCCACTTATCACCGTCGGGTCGTGTCACGTGGCCATTCTGATCCGCATAGACATTATTGATGTGCTTATCGGAGGGGCGTGCCTTTTTCAAAGAGCGGTCAGCCACCATGCGATCTGCCTTGCGGTCGCGATTGGCCGGGCGGTTGTACAGGTTGCCCGTGCGATCATCGCGGGTCATGCGATCCCGAGTGTTGATCTGCTGCCCCACGCGATTGCGGTTGCCTACGTTAATCGTATTACCAATGTTGATGGTGCCGTTATTAACGATGGTGGGACCTCGATAGCCACCACCATACCAGCCACCGCAGCAGCCCCAGGGTCGATAGGCACCACCGTAACCGCTACTCCAGGACATGCCGAAGCTGAAGAAACCATTGCTCCAGGAAGAGCCGAAGTTCCAGCCGGTCCAGGGGTTATAGCCCACGTGGAAGCCCCAGGTGGGCGGACGCGGGTAATACCAGCGACCGTAGTATGGCGGGTAATACCAACCGGTTCCGTAAACGGGCACGCCATAGTGGGGATAGGACCAGAGATAGCCCGGCGTATAGCCCACATAAACCACTTCCGGCGTGGACTCATAGATGTGCACATGGGTGGTGTTATAGACCGGTGAGGACGCCGGTATTTCAGCAATCTGCTCGGTCGGCACTTCATCCGCAACGGCCCAGGGGCCGGTCGCAGATCGACTGGTGAACCACACACCGTTGTCCACCGCATAGTAGCGTCCACCGATTTCCAGCACCTGAGCGCCGGTGTTCACCGCGTAGGACACATCCGTGCCCTTGATCTTCTCGAACTTCGCGCGACCGTCGTACTCGACCGTGAGCGTCGCACTGGAGCGATCAATGGCGGCCGTCTGGGGAATGGACTGATCACGCACTGCATCCTCCGCCTCCGGCGTGCCGGCCACGGCGGTGCGCAGTCCGCCGATATCCGAGGCCGGCGGAATTTGTGCAAACGCTTCGGGCAGTTCATCCGGCTTGACGAAGGTCCAGGGACCGTCCACTGACTTGGCCCGGTACCAGCGCCCGGACAGCAGCACATACATATTGCCGCTGGGCAGATAGCGCAGCCAGGGCGATTCCGTATTGCTTACGTAGAGCAACTCCCCGCCCTGCAGCGGCGTCCACTCGGGCTTGCCCTCGGTGACGATCAGCTCCGTCGGTACCGTGGCCACGGCAATCGCTGGCGGCGAATCGGGCTGGTCCTCGCTGGTCTCCGCGGACTTCATATTCTCAACCAGATCACGCGGCGGACTGGTGCTGTAACGCCAGGGACCGAGCGGATCATCCGCGCGGTACCAGAATTCACCGCTGGATAGCCAGCACTCGCGGCCCCGCTTTTTGCAGGCCACGGCAAAGGGCGCGTTCAGCACGCGCTCATAGGGACTGTTCTCGATCTCAGAAAGGCGCGGCTCACCGTCATAGACCAGCAGCACGGTTAATGACTCGGCAAAACGAATTTTCGGCGGCTCGTTGTTCAACTCATCCAGGGACTGCTGTACCACCTCGGCCGTTTCCAGACTGTTCGACAGGGACGAAAAGCTCATATCGAAGCCCGCACTCGGAATCGCACCCTCCACGGTGGCCATAAATTCCTGCTCGTTGGCATCTTTGGAATCCGGCCAGGTGACATGGTCGATTTTCACATCGCGCACGGTCACCAGATCCGCGTCGCGGTCGGTCTCCAGCCGGGCCGTAAACCACATGACGCCGAAAACCGGTTCATCGCTGGCCTCCGCGTCGATCTGAAAGGCTGCCCGGGCCGTCAGCGTGTGGCCTTCGAGCTTTTCCGGCTGTGGCTGATAGACCACAATTTCCGCATCGCGTGCGCTCACGATCTGCGGCCAGTCAATGGCGTGGGCCGACTGGAAAAAGCCGCTGACCAGCAGCAGTAACAGGGTAATTCGCTTCATTTGATCCCCCCTGGATCACTGTCGGGATGGCTACATTCTAGACGCACTGGGCACGAAATGTAGGTTCCGGACGCGGGACTGGCCTTGCGCTAGGGAAATCAGCGAATAAGGTCCCGGCCCGGTCTCATGCAGCGCCCGTCGCGTGGGGGAGCGACGGCACTGTAGGTGCATTCGAACCGGGCCGGGGAGGTTCCGGCAGAGGGGTTGCCGGAAAAGCATGACCCATCCCAAACCGCAGACGGGCGCAGGAAGTCTGCGCACCCACGTGGCTGCGCGACGGCGCATCCATGCCTTGCAGCAGTGATCTGAGACGGGCCTGTAACAAAGGAGCACCCCTTGGGGACGGAGGCCATGGTCGCCACGACTGACCTCTAAGGTGTTGATTTCATTATTACCCAACCGCAGCGATTTCGCAATTGCGCCGGTCGCAAGCACAGGCGGACCGGGCCATTCATCCGATACGCAACAGCAAATTCGGCCGGGCATTCCGGCACAGGCCACGCTCACCTGGCCTGTGCTAGGCTAGCGCCGCTTTTTTCGTTTCTAACTGAGGTTTTCAGATTGTGAACAGACTCATTCCCTCCACACTGGTTCTGAGCGCACTGGCGCTCGCGGCCTGCAGCCAGGAACCGGTCAGCACCGAGGTGCCGACTGAGGTCGCCGCCGCACCGGCGCTACCGGCTGGCATTACCCTGATTGAGACATCCGATGGCGGTAACTCGGGCATTTCCATCCCCTACAGCAAGTACGAGCTGGCCAACGGCCTGACCGTGGTCTTGCACGAGGACCATTCCGACCCGCTGGTCCATGTGGATGTGACCTATCACGTTGGTTCCAACCGCGAAGAACCTGGTCGCTCCGGCTTTGCCCACTTCTTTGAGCACATGATGTTCCAGGGCTCGGAAAACGTGGCGGATGAGGAGCACTTCAAGATTATTTCCAACGCCGGCGGCACGCTCAACGGTAGCACCAACTCGGACCGCACCAACTACTACGAGACCGTACCGGCCAACCAGCTGGAGACCGTCATCTGGCTGGAAGCGGATCGCATGGGTGTGTTTCTCGACGCAGTAACCCAGGAAAAATTCGAAGTTCAGCGCGAGACGGTGAAAAACGAACGCGGTGAACGCGTGGATAACCGCCCTTACGGACGCGCGCTGGAAACGCTGAACAAGTCGCTCTATCCGGAAGATCACCCCTATCACTGGCCCGTGATCGGCTGGCTGGAAGACCTGAACCGGGCGGACCTCACTGATCTGAAGCGTTTCTTCCTGCGCTGGTACGGCCCCAACAACGCGGTGCTGACCATCGGTGGCGATATCGACCCCATGGCCACGCTGGCCATGGTGAACAAATACTTCGGCCCCATTCCGCGCGGTCCGGAGGTTGAAAACCTGCCGAAACAGCCCGCCAGCCTGGAAGACACCCGCTACGTCACCCTGGAGGACAACATCTACCTGCCGGCACTGGCCATGATGATGCCCACGGTACATGCCTATCATGAAGACGAAGCTGCGCTGGATGCGGCTGCGGAAATTCTTGGCCAGGGCCAGGCTTCCCTGCTGTATCAGCGTTTGGTGCAAACCGGCCGTGCAGTCCAGGCCAATGTGAATCATTCCTGTCGCGAGCTGGCCTGCGAAATGTGGTTCATCGTCATCCAGAATCCCGCTTCCGGTGAGACGCTGACGGAAATGGAAGCCGCCGTGCGCGAAACCATCGCGGAGTTCGCCGAGCGCGGCGTGATGGAAGATGACCTGGTCAAATTCAAGGCGGGCTACGAGTCCGGCCGGGTCTTTGGCCTGCAGTCTGTCGCTGGGAAGGTCACCACGCTGGCGGCCTTTGAAACCTACACGGGCAGCCCCGGGGGTATCAACGCAGAGATCGACAGCTATCTGGGCGTGCAGCTGGAAGACGTGCAGCGCGTGTTTGATGAGTACATCAGCGGCAAGCCCAGCGTGGTGCTGAGCATCGTTCCCAACGGACGTCCGGAGCTGGCAGCGGCTGAACAAACCTTTGATGCAGGTCCGCGCAATCTGCCGGAAAGCTTCGGTGACGAGGGCATGGAACTGACCCTGCGCCCCGTTCAGGACGAGTTCGACCGCAGCGTGCGCCCGACACCGGGCCAGAACCCCACCGTTGAACTGCCACCGATCAGCGACTTCACGCTGGCCAATGGCGTGCGCGTGCTGGCCGTGCCCAATACGGAAACGCCGACCGTTACCGTGCGCGTGGTGTTTGAAGCCGGCATGCGCGACGAGCCGCGCGGAAAGGCCGGCCTGACCGCCATGACCACCGCCCTCATGGGTGAAGCGACGCAGAGCAAGAGTGCCGCTGAGTTCGCGGAGGCGCTGGAGCGCATTGGCGCTTCCATCAGCGTCAGTCCTGGCACCTATGCCACTTCGGTAACCCTGAACACGCTGGCCAAAAATCTGCAGCCAGCCATGGACCTGCTGCTGGAGCGCATTACGCAGCCCGCCTTCAACGAGGAAGACTTCGCGCGCCTGAAGCAGCAGACCCTGGAAGGGCTCATGCAGGACCGCAAGACACCGTCATCGCTGGCCAACCGTGCCATTGATGCGGTGCTTGAGGGCCCCAGCAGCCCGTTGAGCTACCCGCTCTCTGGCCTGCCCAGCACGGTGGAGTCCATCACTCTGGAAGATGTCAAAGGCTTCTATGGCGCCCACGTGCCCACGCATATGACGGGCATTACCATCAGCAGCAGCCTGCCGCAGGAAGACATCGTGGCAGCGCTGGAAGGCCTGGCGGCACTGGAAGTCAGCGAGCCCGTGCGTCCGGCCATGGCCATGATGCGTCCGGAAATTAAAGGACGTACGGTCTATCTGGTCAACAAGGAAGGCGCTGCCCAGTCCAGCCTGCGTTCGGGCCAGCATTCGATTGCCTATGATGCGACCGGTGACTTCTACCGCGCCGGACTGGCCAACTTCGTCCTCGGTGGTAACTTCAACAGCCGTATCAACCTGAATCTGCGTGAAGACAAAGGCTTCACCTATGGCGCCCGCACGGGCTTCAGCGGTGGTCCTGAGTACGGCAGCTTCCGTTTTTCATCAGAGGTGAATAAGGACGCAACCGCCGCCTCGATTGTGGAGCTGCTGAGCGAACTTGAGCGCTATGATGCGGAAGGCATGGACACGGAGGACTTCGAGTTCATGCGCAATGCCATTGGTCAGCGTGACGCGCGCCAGTATGAAACGCCGGGCAGTAAGCTGGGCCTGTTGAACAACATCCTGCGCTATGACCTGCCCCTGAACTACCGCACGCTGCAGAAGAACCTGCTGGCGGAGTCAGACCGGGAAGCGCTGAACCAGCTCGCCAGTGAGCTCATCGACCCGGACAATATGGCCATTGTGGTCGTGGGCGACGAAGCCACCATTCGCGAAGAACTGGAAGCCCTGGGTATGCCCGTAGTCAGCCTCGATGAGGATGGCCACGTGGTACCCGCAGCGGAGCCGTCTGCGCCCTGAGCATTCGCTTCGACACAGAAAAAAGGCCGCCCTCGGGCGGCCTTTTTTTTGATCTCATGTCACGGCTAGGGGCTTTCATCCGCCGCAAGACGTACCGCACGCAGCACGCTATCGCCGGCTTCGTTATAGAGATGCAGCAAACCCGTATCCGGATCAATCTTCCAGCTCACCACCGCTGCCATGGCCGCAAAGAACTTCTGCTCCTGATTCATAAGCGCTTCCGGGCAGGCGCGTCGCGTACCTGCCAGAGGCCCGAAACGCAGGGCCGAACCATTGGCATCCAACGTGCCCTGATAGCGGTTACAACCGGTACTGCCCATGACCCGGCCGGGCTCCCCAAAGCCAATGGTGCTGCGGCTGCGATCGACCACACCCAGGCCATTGATATCCTCTACCCACCAGGCACTCCCGGCCAAGGACTCCGCCGCGCCGACCGTATCAGCGGCATCGGCAGCTTCCATCGGGGCGACCGGCGCCGCCTGTTCCATCTGTTTCGAGTCTTCCTGCGACACCGGTTCCTCCGTCATGCACGCGCTAAGGGGCAGCACCAGGACTGCCATAAAGAAAATGATTCCACTGTAATTCCGCATGAGTTCCTTCCACTTTTCTGATGATCAGCTATTAGAACGAAACTGTTACCCAAACGGGGTTAGCTTTCCTTCACTTCCGGCCCGATTCGCGCACCGGCCAGCTTAAGAAAAGCTTCTCCTGATGGGTGTTTTAAGGTAAAACTACAGCATGATCAACAGGCTACGCCAGCACCTTGCAGCAAAAAAACGGCCACGGCCGGCTTTTATTGCGATGCTGTGCCTGTGCTTTATGATCGCAGCCATGCCCTGTGGCGCGGCCTTTGACAACGCCTGCTGCCCACCCATGCCCGCGCCTGCCGCGGCGGATGCTCATGCCATGCATCACGGGGCAGCCAGCAGCCAGCATCAGACCCATGGAGATCACGGGACGCACCATGCTTCCATGGCCTACAACGAGGCCAGCGCAGCCACCCTGCCGTGTTGGGCCAGCATGGCGGATAACTGTTGTGAGCAGAGCTTGCCCACACTCGATGAGCGCTCACCCAAAACACCCGAGCGACCCGATTTAGGGCCGCTCTGGACATCCCTGACCTTTCTGCTGACCACTGCGGAGGCCCGCCACTCGGACTATCGGGCCACCGGCCCGCCGCCCCTGGATTGGGGACTGCCGCGACGGCATGTCCTGCTGGAGACCTTCCTCAATTAAAGCCTTCTGAGCACTACCGACTCACGGTTTATTTGCTTTGGAGGTTGTCATGTACTTATCGATCGGGCCCGAGCCCAAAAGCGCGCGTGTGACGCGTGACAAAACGTTTTCAGTAAGCCAGGGCAGCGCGACGGCCGGAGGTTGCCGCCATGCGCTCTAGTCTTCTGCTTGCCCTGCTATTGCTGGCACTGACCGCCGGCATCTGGCTGGGGCGCACGCTTCTGGCACCGGCTGATTCATCGGCTACCGGGCTCAATGTGGCCCCGCCGGCCAGTCGGGAGATTCTGTACTGGGTAGCGCCCATGGACCCGGCCTACCGCCGTGATGGTCCGGGCAAGTCCCCCATGGGCATGGACCTGGTGCCCGTCTATGCCGATGAGGTGCAAGCGGAGCAGCAGGTGCGTATCGACCCGACCGTGGTTGCCAACCTCGGTATTCGCACCGCCAGCGCGGAGCGCGGACCGCTGGCTCGCCAGCTGCGAACCGTGGGCTACGTCAGCTACGACGAGGAGACCATCCAGCATGTGCACACGCGGGTCGATGGCTGGATAGAGTCGCTGGCCGTTACCGCTAACGGTGATCCGGTGCGCGCCGGTCAGCAGCTGTTCGAGCTTTACGCCCCCAACCTCGTCAATGCCCAACAAGACTACCTGGCCCTGCTTAATGGCGCTGCCAGCCCCAGTCTGGTCAAGGCCTCGCGCGAACGGCTACGCGCCCTGGGCATGGAGCCTGCGGCTTTAAGGCGTCTGGATCAGGAACGGGAGGTGCAGCAGCGAGTACCCTTTACCGCCTCCGATAGTGGTTACATCGCGCATCTGGGTGTACGCGAGGGCATTTTTGTCACGCCCAGTACGGAGGTGCTGTCTATTGCCCGGCTGGATACGGTGTGGGTGATCGCCGAAGTGCTGGAACGTCAGGCAGGCTGGATTACCGCCGGCCAGAAAGCGATGGTCACCCTGGACCATGCACCCGACGCGCCGCGCGAGGCGGTGGTGGATTATGTGTACCCGGAACTGGACCCGGTAAGCCGCACGCTACGCGTGCGCCTGCGCCTGGCCAATCGGGATCTTAGCCTACGCCCAAACATGTACGCCCAGGTAATGATCGCCGGCGAGGCCACACCGCCGGTGGTGCACGTACCCCGCGAAGCCGTACTGCGCGATGGTCAGGGTCAGCGTGTGGTGGTGGAAGTCGCCCCGGGACGCTATGCGGTGCGCAGCGTACGCGCAGGACTGGAATCGGGTCAGCGCATCGGCATTCGCCGTGGCCTGGCTGCGGGCGAATCGGTGGTGGTGTCCGGACAGTTTTTGCTGGATTCAGAAGCCAGCAGCAGTGCCCTGCAACGCCTGCACAGTCCATCATCCTCCGGGCAGGCACCGCCCCATGAGCACGAGCCAGCCGCGGACCGGGACGCTAGGGATCATGGTAGCCATGAGGCCCATCAGCACCACCAGCACGGCGGCGGGTCATGATCACCCGTCTCATCGACTGGTCCCTGCACAATCGGGTGCTGGTGCTGCTACTCTCCGCCCTGCTGGGCGCAGCCGGGCTGTGGGCTGTGCGCAGCCTGCCGGTGGATGCGCTACCGGACCTGTCCGATGTGCAGGTCATCGTCAAAACCCCCTTTCCCGGCCAGGCGCCCCAGGTGGTTGAGGACCAGATCACCTATCCGCTGAGCACCGCATTGCTGTCCGTACCCGGCGCGGTCACCGTGCGCGGCTACTCCTTTTTCGGTGATTCCTACTGCTACGTGATCTTTGCCGACGGCACGGACCTGTACTGGGCGCGCGCGCGGGTGCTTGAGTATCTGAATCAGGCCGCGGCTGAACTGCCGGCCGGTGTCCGCCCCGCGCTGGGACCCGATGCCACCGGCGTGGGCTGGATCTATCAATATGCGCTGGTGGACCGCAGCGGGCAGCGTGATCTGGCCCAACTGCGCAGCCTGCAGGACTGGTTTTTGAAATACGAATTGCAGGCCCTGCCCGGCGTGGCCGAGGTTGCCAGCCTGGGTGGCATGGTGCGCCAGTATCAGGTGATTGTCGATCCGGACCGACTGCGCGCCTACGGCCTGTCTTTGGCTCAGGTGCACCATGCGATCGCCAGCGGCAATCAGGAGCGCGGTGGGGCGGTAATTGAGATGGGTGAGGCCGAGTATATGGTCCGTGCCACCGGCTATTTGAGCGGGCTGGAAGACCTCGCTGCCCTGCCCCTGGGTCTGTCCGCTCAGGGTACGCCGCTGCGACTGGAAGATGTGGCCGAGCTGCGCGTGGGGCCGGAACTGCGACGCGGTATCGGTGAACTGGATGGGGAAGGTGAAGTGGCCGGCGGCATTGTTGTTATGCGCAGCGGTGACAATGCGCTGGCAACCATTGAACGCGTGCGTGCGCGGCTGGCCGAACTGCAGGCCAGCCTGCCGGCGGGCGTAGCGCTGGTGACCACCTATGACCGGGCCGGTCTCATTGAACGCGCCATCAACACCCTGCAAGAGACCCTTTTGAAAGAGCTATTGGTGGTCGGGCTGATTTGTGCCGTATTTCTGCTGCACCTGCGCTCCGCCCTGGTGGTGCTTATCACGCTGCCACTGGGCGTCCTGGCCGCCTTTCTGATCATGCGACTGCAGGGAATTAATGCCAATATCATGTCTCTGGGGGGCATTGCCATTGCCATCGGCGCCATGGTCGATGCCGCCATTGTCATGCTGGAGAATGCCCATCGGCATCTCGCCGCTGCGGACAAGCAGGCGCCAGCGCGGCGCGCCGCCATCGCCCGGGCCGTGCGCGAAGTCGGCCCACCCATTTTTTTCTCGCTGCTGATTATCAC
>JAOZKI010000049.1 GCA_029935455.1 Lysobacterales bacterium
ATAGTTTTTACCTTATCGCTTATGCAGGCCTGCGGCCGGGATCCGGAGGCCAATAGCGATGTGCCCGCTTATCGGCATCAAGCGGAAACGGTGGCCGTGCTCATGCAGGATGGATACACCGTTGAACGGCGTTTTGCCGGCCGCGTACAGGCGCGTCAGGAAAGCACGCTGGGTTTTGAACTGAGCGGAATGGTAGCGTCCTTGCTGGTCAATGAAGGCGACCAGGTGGTCCGTGGCCAGGAACTGGCCCGCATGGATACCCAACTGCTGGAGGCGGAGCAACAGCAGCTCCATGCTCAGCAGGTGGAAATTCAGTCCCAGCTGGACCTGGCACAGCGTAATCTGCAACGCATTGAATCACTGCAGCGGGACCAGCTGGCCAGCGAAAGGGACCGGGACGAGCGCGCCAGTGAGGTGCAACGCCTGCAAGCAACGCTGGCCCAGAACGAGGCAGCCCGCGCCGGCAATCGCATTCGCCAGGACAAATCCATTCTTCGCGCACCCTACGCCGCCCGCATTGGGCCGCGGCTGGTAGACGCCGGCACGGTGGTCTCTGCCGGCAGTCCGGTATTTCGGCTGTTGGACGCAGGTCAGCGTGAGGTTCGTGCCGGCCTCCCCGTAGCGCTGGCTGATGGACTGGCGCCAGGCGTCGCGCTTAAGGTGCAGCGCGAAAACGATATCAGCACGGGCCAACTACTTGCCATCGGGGCTGAGGTGGACCAGGGGACCCGCACACGCGCTGTGCGCATCGCCATTGATCGGCCCTGGCCGCCCGGCGAGCTGGCCTATCTTCTATTGGACGAATTTCATGCCCAGAGCGGCGCCTGGCTACCGGAAACCGCGGTGACCGAGGGCTTGCGCGGCACCTGGATTGTGTATGTCGCGCGCGGCGCTGGTGATGCAACCGCCGTGATAGAAACCCGCACCGTTACGGTGCATCACTCACGGCCCGGTGAGCTGTTTGTCTCAGGCGCCTTGCAGCCGGGCGATCAGGTTATTGCCGGCGGCTTGCACCGCCTTGCACCCGGACAGCAGGTGCGCACCCGAACCCGAGAGATGCTTGGCCATGTTCGCGCGGAAGCTTGAAAACCCACGTCTGATTGTTCTGTTCACGGCCCTGCTCCTGGTCGCCGGCCTTTCTGCACTCAGTACCTCACCCACCTCGGAAGACCCGCGCGTGCTCAATCGGGTCGCAACGGTGTTGACTCCGCTCCCGGGCGCAACACCAGAACGCGTAGAGGCGCTGGTTAGCGAGCCCATTGAAAACGCCCTGCGCGCCCTGCCCGAAGTTGAGGTGATTTCCTCTACCTCTCAGGCCGGTCTGTCCGTCGTGCGCGTTGAACTCAAGGATTCATTGCGGGAAACCACACAGGTCTGGTCTGAAGCCCGCGACAAGCTGTCCGACGTGCAAGCGGAGCTGCCCGCCGGCGCCCTGACGCCACGCCTGGATGAGAACCGCGGCTATGCCTTTACGCGTCTGCTGTCGCTGAGCTGGTCCGGCCCTGGCGCGCCCGACACGCTGCTGCTCGGCCGTTATGCCCGCGAGCTGGCCACCCGCCTGCGTGCGGTTCCGGGCATGGACCTGGTGCGCAACTATGGGGCGCCGGAAGAAGAGATCCTGGTCACCATTGACCCGGTTCTGGCCGCCAACGCGGGGCTCGCGATCAATGATATTGCCCACGCGATCGAGACCCGAGATGCCAAGGTCGCCGCCGGGCAACTGCGGGGTGGCGCGCGCGAATGGTTACTGGAGGTCTCGGGTGAGCTGGACAGTCTCAACAGCCTGGGCGCCACTGTTTTGCGTGAGAAGGAAGATGGACGCGCACTGCGCCTGCGGGACATCGCACAAATCCAGCGCAGCGCACGTACCCCCCTGGCCAGTCAGGCACTGGTGGATGGCGAGGTCGCCGTAGTGGTAGGCGCCCGCATGCTGCCGGATGTTCGTATTGAAGACTGGAGTGCTGAGGTCGATCGGGTTTTGGCTGATTTTGATGCCCTGCTACCGGCCAATATGGCGCGCGATACCCTGTTTGACCAACAGCGCTACACCAGCGAACGGTTGGGGGGCTTGGTAGCCAATGTGCTGTTGGGTTTCCTGGTCATTCTGTCGGTGCTTTTTCTCACCCTCGGCTGGCGCGCTGCGCTGCTGGTGGCCTTTGCCCTGCCCCTGACGGTCGCTTTCACGCTCGCCTGCCTGCGCATCTATGGCCTGCCCATCCACCAGATGAGCGTCACCGGGCTGGTGGTGGCCCTGGGCATCATGGTGGATAACGCCATCGTGATGACCGATACGATCCAGCGCTATCTGCGCCAGGGCCACGGCCGCGCCGAAGCCGTGCGACGCGCACTGCGACACCTCTGGGCGCCGCTGGCAGGGTCAACGCTTACCACCATGCTGGCCTTTCTTCCCATCGCCATCATGCCGGGCCCTTCCGGCGAATTTGTCGGCGGCATTGCCATCTCGGTCATCTTCGCTTTGCTGGGCTCCTATCTCATCTCGCACACCTTGGTGGCGGGCCTGGCCGGACGTTTCTTGCGCCCCGGCGACGAACGGGACGGTCTGCAGATTCCCGCCCTGGCTACACGCTTCCGCGCCCTGCTGGGCTGGGTTCTGGATCGACCGCGTAGTGCCATTGCGGTAGCACTTGTCCTGCCATTAGCCGGCTTTGGTCTCTCCGGCCAGATGGCGGAGCAATTCTTCCCCCCTTCTGACCGTGACATGTTCACCGTGGAGGTCCATCTGGACAGCGCGGCCAGCCTGCAAAGCACACGAGCGCTGGTGGACGCCATAGACCCCATGATCCGCGCTCAGGATGGTACAGAGCAGGTCCAGTGGTTCCTCGGCGGCAGTGCCCCATCCTTTTACTACAACATGATGCAGCGTTACGATCAGCGGCCGAATTTCGCTCACGCCATGGTGCGCGTGCGCGATTTCCGTGCCGCCAACGCGGCCATTCCCAGCCTGCAAAAGACCCTGGATGATGCCTTTCCCGGCGCGCAGATACTGGTCCGAAAACTTGAGCAGGGCCCGCCCTTTAATGCACCAGTGGAACTGCGCGTCTACGGCCCCCAGACGGCCCGCCTGGCTGAACTTGGCGATGAGCTGAGAGCACGCCTGCTCATGACCGAAGATGTAATTCACACCCGTGCAACACTGACTCGGGGCCGACCCAAGATCCGCCTGGAAGCTGATGAAAATCAGGTGCGCCGGGCCGGTCTGGCGCCGGTGGTGCTCGCAACGCAGCTGCAGTCCATGCTGGACGGACAGATTGCCGGATCCATGCTGGAAGGAACCGAGGAATTACCGGTTCGTGTCCGTTTGCATGAGCAGCTACGGCGCCATCCGGCGGACCTGCTGCAATTGCACCTGGCAGGCGCCGGCATGGACCAGGCCATTCCACTGGACAGCCTGGTAACGCCCGTCTTTGAACCGGCGGCCGGCACCATCACCCGCCGCGGCGGCGAACGGGTGAACACGATTGAAGCCTACCTGCGAGCCGATGTTTTGCCAGCGGTGGTGCTGGCACGCCTGCAGGGGCAGCTGGACAGTAACCCCCTGACCCTGCCACCCGGTTATCGTCTTGAAGTGGGCGGCGAAAGTGAAAAAAGGGATTCCGCCGTCGGCAATCTGCTTGCCAGCGTCGGCCTGATTCTCGTTCTGCTGGTGATGACCGTGGTGCTGAGCTTTAATTCCTTTCGCCTGTCCTCGATCATTTTTGCCGTCGCTGGTCTGTCAGCGGGCCTTGGACTGTTAAGCGTATGGGCCAGTGGTTACCCCTTCGGCTTTGTGGTCATCGTCGGACTCATGGGCCTGGTCGGTCTGGCCATCAACGCGGCCATTGTGATCCTGGCTGAATTGAAATCCCAACGTCTATCGGCCCGGGGGGATCGCAACGCCATGATCGAGGGCGTTATGAACTGCACGCGTCATATTGGCTCCACCACCTTGACGACTCTGGGCGGCTTTATGCCCCTGATTATCGACGGCGGTGGCTTCTGGCCACCCTTCGCTATTGCGATCGCCGGTGGCACGGTGCTCACCAGCGTGCTGAGCTTCCTCTTCGTACCAGCGGCCTTCCGTCTGTACGCGCTGCGCACGCCGTTTGAGCTCAGCGCGCCCAGTGCGGAACTGGCCTACAGCTAGCCGGCCTTTATGGCCAGCCGTCGCTGTGCCATGATAGTTCCAGCGGATCGACCGGAAGCCAGCCAAGCAAGAGCCCCTAAGGGCCGGAGGCAGCTTTCTGAATGGAGAGGAATCTATGACTGTGCTGCGACAACTCGCGCCCCTGGCGCTTGCTGTGTGCCTGTATCTTTGCCTGCCACAGACGGTTGCCCAGGCCTCCAGCTTTGAAGCGCTGAGCGGTTCTCCCGGGCTTCGCTCCGCCGCGGTGGTGGTCGCCGACAGCGACGGCCGAGTCATTTATCGCAAAGATGAAAAGAGCGTCCGCTCCATCGCCTCAATCACCAAACTCATGACCGCCATGGTGGTGCTGGACTCCGGCCTGGCGCTGGATGAGAAGCTGACCATTACTCCGGCGGATCGGGATCTGGTGCAACTGACCGGCTCACGGCTGGGCATGGGCGCCACGCTGACCCGCGAGCAGATGCTCATGCTGGCCATCATGTCCTCTGAAAACCGCGCCGCTGCGGCACTGGGTCGCCACTACCCCGGCAGCACGGAGGGCTTTGTGCGCGCCATGAACGCCAAGGCCGCCCTACTGGGCATGAGCGACAGCACCTTCGCTGATGCGGCCGGCCTGCGGGTGGAGAATGTCTCCACGGCCCACGACCTGATGAAACTGGTGCGGGCCGCGGACTCCTACCCGCTGATTCGCAAGGCCAGCACCACGCAACGCATTGAAGTCAGACCCTGGCGCGACCGAGGGCCGCTGGTTTACGGAAACACCAACCGTTTGCTAAAGAACCCCAACTGGACCATCGAGGTAAGTAAGACTGGCTATCTAAACGAGGCCGGCCGCTGCCTGGTGATGCAAGCGGTGATCGAGGGAGAAGCCGTTACCATTGTGCTACTGAATTCCTTCGGCAAGCTGACGCCTTTCGGTGACTCCAACCGGCTGCGTAAATGGATGTTGACCGACGGTTGAGCCAAGCCGCATGCCGTTGAACACCCCTATCCTGTGCCTGGTGCGCGCGCCCGAGTCGTCCCATCCGGCCCACGTGGCACTGCTGAGCGCAGAGGAGCGGACCCGGCACCAGGCCTTCGCAACCGAACCACTGCGTGCGGCCTTTGCCTGCGCCCACGCCCTGCTGCGCTCGCTCCTGTCCGCCTGCCTGGGTCAGGCACCGGGCGCGATCGAACTGCTTAAGGACAAGCAAGGCCGCCCACGGCTTGCGGACCACCAAACCGCCCACGGGCTCGATTTCAATTTGTCAGCCAGTGGGCTCTGGATCGGCTGTGGACTAAGCCCTGACGGGCGCATCGGTGTGGATCTGGAAGCTCCCGGGCCGCGGCTGGAAGTCCACCGCCTGGCCCCCCGGGTACTGAGCGCCAGAGAACAGGAGTGGCTGGCACAGCAACCAGATCAGCGTCAGGCGTTTTGTGAGCTCTGGACTCTCAAAGAGGCCATCGCAAAGGCAGACGGCGAAGGCCTCGGCCTGGCCCTGCAGGATTTCACCGCCGTGCCGGACGGCAGTGGCGGGCTACAACTTGATCTGCGCGCGCTGGGTGCGGCCCATGGCTGGACCCTGCAGCAATGGTCAGCGCCGCTACCGGTCACGACAGCGCTGCGCGACGCAGAACCCTCACTACGGGTGGTGCTGGCACCACCACCCACAGGCCTTTTCGAACAGGTCCCGGCCACGGAATGCGCCAGGGGCCAGATTCTGAGCCCTTCAGGCTAGGACGCCGGCTGGGGTTTCTGGAAGACCATAAAGTGCTGCCAGGGCAGAAAGTCCTCTGTCCGCGCCCAACTCAGACCCAGAGCCTGCATTTCCCGCCGCGCCTGCTGCTCACTCATCTTGTGCAAGCGCTTGATGGGCACGGCCGGGTCCTCGGCCCGATACTCCACCAGAATGAGATAGCCTCCGGGGCGCAGTGCGCGGGCCATGGCCTGCCCCATTTCCCAGGGGTGCGAAAATTCGTGATAGGCATCCACCAGCAGAATCAGATCCACGCTCTCGGGGGCCAGCCCGGGGTCGCGGATCGTGCCCAGCACCGGCGTCACGTTGCTCGCTTCGCCCTCGGCCTGACGCAGGGCGATCAAATCCAGCATCTCCTGCTGAATATCAACCGCGTAGACCGTACCTTCCGGCACACGACGGGCCATACGGAAGCTGAAATAGCCCGTACCGGCACCGATATCAGCAATGTCCGCGTCCGGCTCCAGCGGTAGGTTGGCCACCAGCAGATCGGTGCGCTCTTCCCGTACCCGGTTGTTACGCTCCAACCAGGGCGCTCCCAGATGCCCCATGACCTGGGAAATCTCCCGCCCCATATAAACCTTGCCAATCCCGTCCAGACTGGGCGGACCGGATTCGTAGGGACTGGCCAGCGCCGCCATGGCGGTGCAGCCCGTGAGCAAAAGCAAAACACGCAGCATCATCAGCATCTCCCAACGGACCTACATGCCCGGCGCGGTTGCCAGATCTTCACCACGACACTGACCGGTGACCTGCAATTTGCTGGCCAGGTCGCGCAGTGCCGTGCGCAAGCCTTCTTCGATGACCGGATGGTAGAAGGGCATCTGTAAAGCACGGGTGACGGTCATTTGCTGCTGCACGGACCAGGCCAGGAGGTGCGCGAGATGTTCGGCGCGTGGACCCATGAACTCCGCCCCCAGCAGGCGACAGGAGCAGCGGTCTCCATAGATGCGCAAAACACCCTGGTTTTTACCCATGACCCGGGAGCGACCCTGATTCACAAAGGAAACCTCACCCACTTCTATGGAGGCCGGATCCAGCTCGCTGTACGGCGAGCCCACCATCGCCATATTCGGGTCAGTAAAAGCCACCGCTAGCGGCGTACGCCGCACGTGCGCGGTCATGTCCGGGTAGGCGGCCGCATTGCCGCCCGCAATGCGCCCTTCGTCCGAGGCCTCGTGTAACAGGGGCCGGTGACCACTGACATCTCCCGCCAGGAAAATCGGCTCGCCAGCCACCTGCGTGGTGCGCGGATCCCAGGCCGGCATGCCACGCTCGTCAAGCGCGACACCAGCGGCCTCCAGATTCAGATCGGCCAGCATGGGGCGCCGCCCCGCTGCCACCAGCACCTGATCGAAGACCTCCTCATGGGCCGTGCCGGCCGCGTCGGTCCAGCTCAGGCGAATGCCGCCCGCCACTTTTTCCGCCGCGCTGACCTGGCTGGAAAGTTGCAAATGCAGGGACTGAGACAGCACCTCATGGGTGACCTGCTGCACCACCGGATCCGTAAAAGGGCCCAGCGCCTCGAAGGGGCTGAAGAAAGTCACCTCGGAACCAAGACGCTGCAGCGCCTGGCCCAGTTCCAGACCAATAATCCCCGTGCCGACCACGGCCAGGCGACCAGGCACCTGCTCCAGCTCGAACACATCATCGTTAACCAGAACATGTTCACCAATAGCGTCGTAGGGCGGTGGAATGATGGGGGTACTGCCGGCCGCGATCACCACGGCCTGGGCATGCACCTCCGTATGCTCATCAACCTGCAGGACACCTGGCCCCGTAAAGCGCGCATGGCCCAGTAAGCGCTGGGAGGACGGCAGGGCTTCCGTGTCCTCCACCACAAAATTCACAAACCGGTCTCGCTCGGCGCGGACGCGGCCAAACAGGGCCGCCGCATCGACCTGCCAGCCCTCAACCTTTACCCCGAAACGACCAGCGCCCTGAACCTCGTGCGCAGCGTCTGCCGCCGCAATCAGCAACTTGGAGGGCATGCAACCAACGCGGGCACAGGTCGTGCCATAGGCGGCCCGCTCTATCATCAGAGGCTGCTTGCCCGACTTCTCTACTTCCCGGCGCGCATTCAGGCCCGCGGACCCCGCGCCAATGATGGCCACATCGACTTTCAGCTTTTCCATGACGTCCTCCTCTGCCGTTGCGAAGCAATTCGCTCCTTGCCAAACAGCTTAAAGGATGCCCAGGCAGCCGTTGATTGTTTTATCTGATCGGCGCTGTAGGGAACGGCTATGGATCAGGGACGTGCTTTCGCTACCCGTGGCATGGGTGGCTGGCAGGTGGGACAGCGATAAAGCCGGCGGCTACCGCGCAGCTCTTTTTCAATCTTGCTACCGCAGCGATAGCAACGCTGGCCAGCGCGCGCAAAGACCCAGAAACGATTGCGACGGCCGCCCGGGCGCCTGGGCAACCCTTCAAGCGTGGGCGGGTCTAGCGTGATGCCGCGGGTGCGGTAGGAACGCCAGCCCAGCAACAGGGTATCGCTGGCCAATTGCATCAACTGGGACTCGCTGCAGTCGCGCGGACGAGCGTCCGGCGCCAGACCGGACAAGAACAGAATTTCCGAGCGCAGGTAGTTGCCGAGACCGGCCAGAAAACCCTGATCAAGATAGAGCGAGGCAAGACTGCGACCGGCAAAGCGCTGGTCCTGCAAACGCGCGGTCAGCGTGTCGGCATCAAGTGCCGCATCCAGAAGGTCCGGTCCGAGACGGTTAAGAAAAGCGTGCTCGCGCTCGGCTGCCGCATCCAGCAGCGTCACGTCGGAGGCGCTGTAAAGCAAAGCGCTGTGGCTTGGCGTGTGCAGCGCCACGCGCAGGGAACGGTTCGTTGCTGGCCAGTTGCCCCGCTTGCGGGTGTACCAACGACCGTAGAGCTGGTTGTGGCTGTAGAGACTCAGCCCCGTGTCGAAACGCGTGAGCATGGCTTTGCCACGCGTGTCGATGGCGGTAACGCAAGCCCCGGTCAGGCGAGCCTCCGCCGCTTTGAGCTGTGGAAAGGCAAACCACACCTTCTCCAACGGCTGGCCGACCAGCACCTTGGCGATGCGGTCGGCCGCGAGCCGGATTTCCGGTCCTTCAGGCACCCGTCACGCGCGCCAGGAACCGGTGTCGCTCACTGGGCCAGAGCGTCCTTGATGGCCGCCACGAAATCCTCGTCTTCCGGTTTCGTACGCGGGCTGAATTCGCTGATGAACTCACCGTCGCGGCCGATCAGGTATTTGTGGAAATTCCAGGACGGATAGGTGCCGGAGACGTCCGCCAGCGCGGCGTACATGGGGTGGGCGTTCTTTTTCTTCACCGCCGTCTTTTCAAACATGGGGAACTGGACGCCATAGGTGAGACGACAGAATTCTTCAATATGCTCCTCCGTACCCGGCTCTTGCCCCATAAAGTCATTGGACGGGAAGCCCAGAACAACCAGCCCTTCGTCGCTGTAGTCGCTGTAGAGTTTCTCCAGACCGTCGTACTGGGGCGTCAGGCCACACTTGGACGCGGTATTGACGATCAGGACCACCTTTCCTTCATAGGCTTCGCAAAGATTCACCTCGTCATCGGAGGCCAGTTTGCGGAAATCCTGATCCAGCAGGCTGCTTTCGCAGGCAAAGACATTAGCGCTGAGGCTCAGCAGCAGCAGGGCGGCAAGTGATTTCATGGCAAGACTCCGTTAAATGAGGCCTGCAGTTTCTGGCGCGGACAGTGAAACCGCTGTCAAAGCCCAGGCAGGAAACCAACCTGCGAAACAATCCGCGCTATGATCAGCTCATGCGATTCAGCGACCAGATGCCCCTTCATTTTCAGGATGCCCTGCCCGATCGCTCGGCCGTGGTGGTGATCGGCGGTGGCATCATCGGTATGGCAACGGCCTGGTTCCTGGCCCGGCACGGCGTTGAAGCACTGGTGCTGGACAAGGGGCGCGTGGCGGGCGAGCAGTCCAGCCGCAATTGGGGCTGGGTGCGGCAGACCGGCCGCGACGATGCGGAATATCCCATCATGATGGAGAGCATCAAGCACTGGGACGGTTTGGCAGACGCCATCGGGGAGGACGTGGGTTTCCAGCGTGGTGGCGTGCTGTTCCTGGCCGCCAATGAGGCGGAGGCCGAGGCCTTCGATCCGATTCTGGCGCGTTCCCGGCAGCATGGGGTGGACACGGAACGGCTTAGCCAGGCCGCCCTGGAACGGCTGCTTGACGGACGCCCCGGCCAGTGGCACAGCGCGCTCTATACCGCCAGCGATGGCCGGGCCGAGCCCTGGCTGGCCGTGCCGGCCCTGGCCCGCGGCGCCCAGCGCCTGGGCGTAAAGATTCGCGAACGCTGCGCGGTACGCGGCCTGGAGCGTAGCGCTGGCCGGGTCAGCGCCGTGATCACGGAACAGGGCCGCGTAGGCTGCGATACGGTGGTCTGCGCCAGCGGCGTCTGGTCCAGCCTGCTGCTGCGCCAGGAAGGCATAGACCTGCCGCAGCTGGCGGTCAAGAACACGGTAGCGCGGACGACGCCCGGACCGGCGGTCTTCAATGGTGCCGCGACCGGCGACGATATCGCCATCCGCCGCCGCGCCGATGGCGGCTACACCCTGGCCCTGTGCGACGAACTGGAGCACTTTATCGGCCGCGACAGCCTGCGCTTTATGGCACCTTTTCTCCCGGCCCTGCGCAAATCACGGGCGCACATGCAGCTGCGCTGGAAAAATCTGGGCCAGCGCCTGCGCACGCCACGCTGGCAGCTCGACCAAGTCTCGCCCTTTGAACGCAACCGCGTATGGAATCCGGAGCCCTCCCGGGCCTCCCTGCAGCGCATGGCCAGGCTGCTGGCTGACCGCTATCCCAGGCTGGCAGGCCTGAAGTTGGCCGACAGCTGGGCCGGTATGATAGATGCGACCCCGGATGCGGTGCCGGTCATGGACCAGGCCGCCGCTGTGCCGGGCCTGATAGTGGCCACCGGCTTCAGTGGGCACGGCTTCGGTATCGGCCTCGGTGCCGGTCGCATTGTGGCCGATCTGGTCCGCGGCGTGGCACCCGGCCACGACCTGCACCGCTTCCGCCTATGCCGCTTTAAGGATGGTTCCAGGCTGGAACTGGGCCCCTGGATCTAGCCCCAACCGCTTGTGGGCTAGCGCGCTGCGCCAGTCGGGTAGCCGGTCATTTCCAGATACCCCACACCGGCCGCTGCGCCAGCCGGATCCGTGACTTCCACACGCCCCTCCCAGTAGGGAAAGTCCACGGCCATCCATTGCTGCTCCAGACCCGCCTCTATGGTCAGGTCCAGATCGGCCTCGGACCACTGCAGGCGCCAGCCCAGCGGCAAGCGCCGGTTGGCCACCATCGCCCAGCGTCGCGGCTGTAGCTGCCAGGCGCCCGGCAGGGCTTCCAGCCGCGTGCCATCCTGTCCATGCAGCACCAGATAGCCATAGGGCTCTGCGCCGGCATGCCGCGACCGGAGCTGAAACGCCATGAGCTTGTCACCATTGGCCAGATGCAGGGAAAACCAGTCCCAGCCTTGCTGGTCCGGCTGCAAAAATTGACTGCTCCACTCGCGATCCAGCCAGGCTTGTCCCCGGACCTGCACCGTCTGACCTGCGAAATGCAACGTACCTTCGGCCTCCAGCCAGGGCTGCGAATAGTAGTAGGATCCGCCACCACCCGCGTGCTTCTGCGAGAAGCCCTGATCGCCCTGCAAGACGAGTGCACGGTCGCTCCGCAGCACCAGGTCAGCGGCCACATCGTCCGCCGCCGCCTGCACCCGCAGTGGCAGCCAGGACGTGTCCAGGCTGGCCAGGCGCCAGTCATCCAGCCAGGCAGCGAAAGGCGCGGCGGTCGCTCCCGCCTGGGCGACCGCAGGGTCATGCCCGCCCCGCCCATAGCGTTGAAAAGCCCGGTGGCCATCGGGTGCCGTCACGGCAAAGTGCGCCATGTAGACCTGCCCGGATTGCCAGGGATTTTCCACCGCGACGGCGGGTGGACGCAGGGCCGTTCGGAACAAGGTCCACTGCAGTCCCCAGGGACGCCCATCCACGTCGCTCAAATTTGCCGTCAGGTACCACCATTCGATGCGAAAATCCGGATGCGCTCCATGGTCGGCGGGAAAAACCAGCGACCGCTCGGGACTGGCCTGCGCATAGGCCGGATCCGCCTGAGCCAGGACCGCAAAATCCGCCTGCGGTTCTTCCGAGCGGCGATCACAGCCCCACTGCAACAACAGCAACGGCAGGGCGAACAGCACCGACAGCCTCATGTGGATGCCTTCCGCAGGTGCACAGCCGGTGTGGCCCGTAGCAATTGCATGGCGGGCAGCAAAACCGCCAGCATCATGGCCAGCGCGGCGGTGATGGCGAGCGTCATCAGTGACGGCCAGGACCACAGCAGGGGAAAGCTCCAACCGAAGGCGACCGGCGTCACGACGCTCGCCAGATAGGCCGCGAGCAGTGCGCCAAAAGGCCCGACCAGCACCATGGCGAGCAATCCCAACAAGCCCCACTGGAGGATCAACAGCCAGGCGCGGGTGCGCCGCCGTACACCGAGGCTCGCCAGCACCGCCTGCTGAGCAAGCCGGTGATGCTGGATGGCACTCACGGCGCAAAACAGGCCAATCGCCCCCACCAGAAGCGTCAGCAGGTTCAGTGCCTGGGTCACGGCGAAGGTGCGGTCAAACACCGCCAGAGCCACGGTACGCAACTCCTGCTGGTCCAGCAGCTCGGAGGCATCAATGTCGAGTTCCTGGGCGAGCCCTTGCCCCACGGCCGGCCAGTCCAGGTCATCCGGGCCAAAAATCGCCTGACCCGAAGGTGCCAGGCCGGGCCAGCAGCGCTGGAACAGCGACGCGGAGACCAGCCACTGGGACAGGGGGTTGCCATAATCGTGGTAGACGCCGGCAACCGGTACCTCAAGCCCGGCACAGAGGGGAACCACCATGCCCGGCAGCCAGCCATCAAGGCGACTGGCCCGTTCACTCACCAGCACGCCCTCACCGGCGAAGAACTGCGCCCTGCCCTCCGCACCACCGCGCAGCAAGGCAAGGCTCGCTTGAAAACGCGGTGATGGGTCAAGGTCCACCACCTCCACCCGTACCGCGCGCCCGTCGGGGCGCGGCCGGTCCAGCGCCACCCGATAGCGTTGCGCCAGCTGCGCGTCGGGCGCGGTCTCACGCAAAATCGCCTGCACCGCCTGTGCATGGTAGACCCCGGGCAGGTAGAGCTGTGCTGCCAGACGCTGATCCAGCCAGCGATCCGTGGCGTCTCTGAAGCTGCCGATCATGGTGTTCAAACCGCTATTGGCCACCAGGGCCAGGGTGATGGCCATGAGCGCCAGGGACGCCGGACCCAGTAGCCAGCGACTGTCAGCCAGCAGCCAGCCCAACAGCGGTCTGCGACGCCCACTGAGCGCAGCCAGCAGGTTCAGCAGTACCCGCAGCAACAATGGCAGCAGCAGCGCAGCACCCAGCAACAGGAACGCCATACCCGCTAGCGCCGTTAGAATGTTGGGGGCCCAACGGGCCGCCAGGGCTGCGGGCACCAGCAGGACAGCACCGATCAGCGCCAACTTGCGGTCACGACGGGCCGTGTCGCGCAGGTCCCAGCGCTCCGAACCACGATCCAGCATGGGCGCTGCCAGCGCACGACGCAGGGGTATGGCAGCGCACAACAGGCCCGCCAGCGCACTCATGGCTACCGGCGCAATCAAAGCACCCAGCGCGATCCTTTCTGGATAGGCAATGTAAACGCCGTAAAGCTGCGCCAGGGTCTGACCGACCCCCGGCAAAAGCACGCCGGCCAGATGAGCACCCAGCAGGCTGCCCAGCACGGTCCCAAGGAGCAAAAATAGACCCAGCTCAAGCAGCAGGGCGCGGCCCAGCTGCGCACGGGTCACGCCCGCGAGGCGCAGGCGGCGGATCAGCACCCGCCGGTCCGTGTAGCTAAAAGCCAGCGCGTTATAAACCAGAAACCCGCCGACCACAAAAGCCAGCAGGCCCATGGCAGCTAGATTCAGATGAAAACTCTGGGTCAGTTCGGCCGCGTCCGGCTGGCCGCTGGCGGGAACCCAGCGCAAGGCTTCGGGCAGCTGATCCAAAAGTTGACTCAATCGCTCCGGCGGCATGGCAAATACCAGCACCGCGCTCAGGCGTCCCGGCTGCTCCGTGATGGATTGCAGCGCACCGATATCCATGAGCAGTCGATGACCAAGGGCCTGATCCGGCGCGACCACCAGCGGTGGCAGTTGCGGTCCATGGTTCAGTGCCAGGCGATCGCCGGCCGCCACACCCAGCTGTGCCATACGAGCGGGGGCCGCCCAGAGCTCAAAAGGCGGATACGCAAAGCGATCAAAACCGCCGCTGGCACCGCTCTCGTTCCGCAGGCGCTGATTGTTGGTCCCCGCCTGACGCGGCATGGCCAGACCATCGATACCCAGCAGTTCAAGACGGCGGCCATCGGCCAGTACCACCTCGCTCCGCAGTAGCGGCGCCAGCTCATGAAAACCCGCCCGGCGCAGGCGCAGATAAAGCCGTTCATCCACGCCGTTCCGGGACGCCTGCGGCAACAGTTGCCCCTGGGGTCCTGCGCCCAGCAGCTGTTCGCCTTGGGCGTAGCTGGCCCGGGCTTGCGCATTGATCAACTGGGTACCCACCAGCAGGCTTTGAGCCATGATCAGACCCAGCAGCAGAAACAGGGCCTGCACCGGATGCTGGCGATAGTGAGCAAGTAACGCGCGCAGCAGATAGCCCATGGCGTCAGCGCTCCGGCAGCGCCTGCAGCAGCCCCTTATCCAGGCGCAGACGGCGCTGCGTGTAGGCTGCCATGGCTGCGCTGTGGGTCACAAGCAGTAGCGCCGATGACGCCTCTTCCACGCAGCGCACCAGCAGCCGCATCACCCGATGGCTCAGACTGTCATGCAGGTTACCGGTCGGTTCATCGGCAAACACCAGCCGTGGCCGATGGGCCAGAGCCCGGGCAATGGCCACGCGCTGCTGTTGACCGCCGGACAGGAGCTCAACGGAACGCCCCAGGAGCGTCTCGAGCTCCAGTTCAGTGATCAGCTCATCCAGCCACAGGTCCTGTTCCGACTGACCATTCAAGCGGCGTTGAAACAGGAGATTGTCGCGCACGGAAAGCCCAGGCAAGAGATTGAAGTCCTGAAACACAAAGCCCAACTCACGCCGGCGCAGACGCGCGAGACGGGGCTCATCCAGCGCCTGCAGCGACTGACCGTCGATGGTTACCGTGCCGTGTTCAGGCGCCTCCAGCCCCGCAGCAATCAACAGCAATGTACTTTTGCCGCAGCCACTCGGCCCCAGCAGGGCAACGCTTTCGCCGGCAGCCAGCTGCAGACTGACCTGATCCAGCACCCGCAGCTCCGACTCGCCATCATGGTAGGAGCGACTGACCTGATGTAATTCAAGCACTGCCCGGCACCCCCTGTTCCAGCGCGTCCAGCAAGGCGGGAATGCGCTTTTTCAGACCAAAGAAGCCGCGTCGCGCGTGCGGCCAGGCCCGCGCGTCATGGGCACGGGTCCAGCGCACCAGCCGGCGCCCCTGAGCGGCGAGCGCCACCTCGAGCTGATCCAACTGCTGCGCCACGGGCCCGAAAGGCGCGGACCAGCAGTGTAATTCTTGCCAGCCCTCGACAAGCGGGCTGCTCAGGAGACCGTCAACCGTTTCAAAAATCTGGTTACCGCCATCGGCGTTCGCCTCTACCGCCTGACGCAAAGCGGCAGCGCTGAAGCGGGCCGCCCGTTCACCGCGGGCCGCCGCCAACTGCTTATCGCAGGCCAGACCCAAGCGCAAGCTGTCACCCGCGTCTGGCAACGAGCCGCAGAATTCATCAGTCACCAACCAGGCCTCCGCAAGCGGCGGCGCTGATAGCGCTGGCGGCAATTGCAGCGTCTCGCGCTGGGCCGGCGCATCCTCCAGCGCCAGCGCCTCGCGGGCGAGATTCGGACCAGGGTCAAGCCGCCCATCGGTGAAGCGCAGAATGTTGTCACGTCGGGCCAGATAGGTTTTCCCACGCGTGTGCAGGCCGGCCACCCAACGCCAGCCGAGCGTATTGGAGGCGGGGTCCCCATCCATAAGCTGGCGCAGAAACCAGTCAGCGCCCAGAACCCAGGGCAGGCGCAGGGTAAAAATCCAGATACTGGCAAACCACATGCGGGCGTGATTGTGCAGATAGCCTGTTGCCAGCAGTTCCTGCGCCCAGTGATCGAAGGCCGGCATACCGGTCTGCCCCTGCTCTGCGGCCGTTAAGGCACGATCCAAAGCCGGTGTTGCCCGCCGCTGATCCATGGCTTCCTGCACGCTGCTTGCGTAGCGCCGCCAGATCTCCGGATGGTGGGCCATCCAGCCACGAAAGTAGGTGCGCCAGAACACTTCGTCCACGAACTTTGCCGCAGCCTCCCGACCATGCCGGGCAATGACCGGCAGCAGCACATCAGGCTCTTCCAGCAACCCATGCCGAAGGTAGGGGGACAGGCAGGAAACGGCCTCATGCTGGCCCGCGCCCCGGTCGAAATTCCGTGATCGCGCATAGCAAGCCCCGGCCCGGGGCAGGAAGCTGTTCAAGCGCTGAAAACCAGCCTCGCGGGTGGCCGGCCACGCGGCCAGATCCGGCTGTATTGCATGTCTCGACCTGCTCATGACGTGAGCATGGTTGTGAGCCCATGAAACACCCGTGAACCATTTGGCATAGCTTACCGGCCAGCGGGGCACGAGCGACTAGGCGCAGCGCAGCTGAACCGCTAGAATCGCCGCCTCACTTGCTACTGGCGCACCATCATGTTCCGTAACCTTCGCTGCTATCTCGTCACCACGCCCTGGCCAGACACGGAGGAAGCCCTGTGCAAGGCACTGGAAGAACGCGCCTTTCGCCCCTGCAACGGTTTTAGCGAGAAGAGCGCCGGTTGGGAAGCACCCGGGCAAAGTGACGGCGTCACGCTGGCGCGACGTCTCGCCGGTGCGGACCTGCTGGAGCTGCGCACGCAAAGCCGCGTGCTACCGGCCGCTGCCATAGCGGAAGCGCTGGAAGGACGCGTCAACGAATATCGCGAGCGCATGGGGCAAGAACCACCACGGCGGGAACTACGGCGTCTAAAAGAAGAAACGCGCGATGAATTATTGCCCAAGGCGCTGGTGAAGTCAGAACGCTTGCGTGGTTGCTTTATCCACTCCGAATCCCTGCTGGTCGTTGATGCGGGCACCGTTGCACGGGGCGAGTGGTTTGTGGAGCATCTGCGGCCCTGCTTGCCGGGTCTGCGCTGCGAGCCCCTGGCCTTCAAGGAGCCGCCAGCGGCACTGATTCAATCCATGTTCCTGGGACAAGTTCCTCCGGACTTCAGTCTGGGACGCGAATGTCGCATGGAAGATCCGACCGATAACAAGTCCACCGGCACCTGGCGCAATGTGGATCTGGACGACGAAACCATCCGCCGGCACGTGCGCGACGGGATGCGTCTCACGCAGCTGGCTTTTCATTTCGACAGCACCCTGGGTGGTGTGCTGGGCGAGGACGGAGTGATCAGCAAGCTGCGTCTGGTGGAGGGTGATGCGGTGGACCGGCACGATGAAGAAGAACCCCTGGCACGCCAGGATACGGACTTTGTACTGCTCAGCGGACTGGCCCGCCGTTTACTGGCGCGTCTGGCAGAGCTGCTGGGTGGCTATGATACGGCCCCCGGCAAGCCCGCAGGAGCGCCTCCGGGTGCCTCAGCGTAGCTGACTGTCCTTGCTGCCACGGCGGTTATAGCCGCTGAACGCCGCCTTTTCCTGGTCGGCGTCTTCCTGACAGGCGATGCACAGACGTACCCCCGGCACCGCCTTTTGGCGTGCCTCGGGAATGGCGCGGTCGCAGACCTCGCAGTGTTGCAGGCTGGCACCCCGGGGCAGATCGCTGCGCACGCGGTTCACCGCATCTTCCACCGTGGCATCAATCTGGTCCTGTACCGCTCCGTCTTTGGCAAAACCGCCGGCCATAGGGTTTGCGCTCCTGCTGTGCGCTGCAATTCGGACCGCTATCATGCGCCACAACAAGCATTTACACCAGTCCGGACGCTTGCAGCGGTAGCGCAACGCCCATATCTGTTAGGGTCTGCATAGACAGGCAGCGGTGCGCGAGCATCGTGGCTCCAAACAGGCGCTAGAGGAAAGCACCCATGACCCAGTCCCCAGTCCGTGAACAGGTAGCTCCGACCCCTCGACTCAATTATGGGCCGGAGTTGCAACGCTTGCGCGCCGGCTTTGCCAGCGACCGCACACGAACGCTGGCATGGCGCCTGGAGCAGCTCGACGCGCTGCAGCGCATGCTGAAAGAGCAGGAACAACATTTCCTTGATGCCCTGCATGAGGATCTGGGCAAACCGGCCATGGAAGCCTGGGTAACAGAGCTGTCCAACGTGGGCGGCGATATCACGCACGCCCGCAAGCATTTGCGAGGCTGGATGAAGGCACGGCGGGTCAAAACACCGATCTTCGGGCAACCGGGCCGCAGCTGGACCCGTGCCGAACCCCTGGGCGTGGTGCTGGTCATGAGCGCCTGGAATTACCCGCTGCAAATCGCACTGGGTCCACTGGTGGCGGTCATTGCGGCCGGCAACTGCGCGCTGATCAAGCCCTCGGAACTGGCACCGGCCACCTCGGCCCTGCTGGCACGCTTCATTCCGGACTATCTGGATCCCGAGTGCTTCAGCGTGGTAGAAGGCGCGGTGGAGGAAACCACCGCCCTGCTCCGCGAGCGTTTTGATCACATTATCTACACGGGCGGCGCGGCCGTAGGACGGATTGTCATGCGCGCAGCTGCACAGCATCTAACCCCCGTAACGCTGGAGCTGGGCGGCAAAAGCCCCTGTGTGATTTTGCCCGATGCGAAGCTGGAAGTGGTGGCCCGGCGCGTTGCCTGGGGACGCTTCATGAATGCGGGCCAGACCTGCATTGCGCCGGACTATCTGTTGATGGATGCGGCAACCGAAGCGCGCTTTCTGCCGCTACTTAAGCGAGAACTGGAGAGCATGTTTGGCGGCGATGCGCAGCAAAGCGACTCCTATGGACGCATCGTCAACCAGCGTCACTTCGAGCGCTTACAAGGTCTCATGCGGGGCGAAAACATCGCCCTGGGCGGCGCCAGCGATGCGTCGGATCGCTATCTGGAACCCACCGTGCTCTCCGGCGTCGCGGCCGACAGCCCCGTCATGCAGGAAGAAATTTTCGGCCCTCTGCTACCGATCCTGCGGGTGAATAGCCTCACGGAGGCCATTGATCATATTCGT
>JAOZKI010000050.1 GCA_029935455.1 Lysobacterales bacterium
ACCGAAGCAGGGGCCCAGGGAAGGCTCACGCAGGGCGATGGCGACCGACTCACCGATATGGCGAAAGCCCTGCCCCAGACCGATGGAGGTGGTGGTTTTACCCTCGCCTGCGGCCGTAGGCGTGGTCGCGGACACAAGAATTAGCTGACCTTTGCCACGGGCCGGCGCATTCAGCGCATCCATATGAACCTTGCAGACGTCATCGCCGAACGGCAACTGATGTCCCGTCTCAATACCCAGGTCACCGGCAATGGAACTGATCGGGCGCAGCGCCGCCGCGCGCGCTATTTCGTGATCTGACAACATGGTGTTCTCCCTCGTATTTTTGTTGGTGCTGCCATCACCCCCCATGGGGCCTGAGCTAATAGAGTCGCTCGTAGGGCAGCCAGCCCAGGGGCGTGCCTGGTTCGATCTCCTGGCCGGGGGTCTGCACTGCCAGCCCATCACCCCAGCACGCCGATAGCAACACACCGCTGGACTGATTGTGATAGCGCTGCAGTTGGCCGTCCTCCCGCCGGACACGCAGATATTCCTGCCGCGGACTGCCGGTTTTGCTGAAGGCCGCGGGCATGGGCAAAGGCTCAACCAGCGCACCACTACGACCCTGCAGATCAAACAGAAACGGGCGCGCGATCACCAGCGCCGTCACCAGCGCCGAGGCGGGGTTGCCCGGCAGGCCGATAAACGGCGTATCTGCCACGCGGCCAAAAGCCAGTGGTTTGCCCGGCTTCATGGCAATTTTCCAGAGTGACAACTCACCCAGCCGTTCCACCACGCCTTTCACATGATCCTCCTCGCCGACGGACACACCGCCGGTGCTGATCAGCACGTCTGCGCTCGCGGCCGCCGCTGCAAACACCTGCTCGATGCGCGCCGGATCATCGCTGGCAATACCGTGATCAAGCACCTCAAAACCCCAGCGTGCCATCAAGCCCTGCAGCAGGTAGCGGTTGGAATTATAAATTTGACCCGGCGCCAGTGACTCACCCGGCTCAATTAATTCGTCACCATTCGAAATGATGGCCACGCGTAAGCGCCGTCGCACCGGCACCGAGCTTAAACCGATGGAAGCCAGTAAACCCAACTCCTGTGGCCGCAGCAGCACACCGGGCGCCAACACCTCCTGGCCAGCCGCAATGTCCTGACCCCGGGGGCGCACATTGCCGCCGCTTGCCGGGAGCTGCTCTAGCACCACCGTGCCATCCCCGCTGCGGGTGTGCTCCTGCATGACCACCGTGTCGGCGCCAGCCGGCAACTCGGCGCCGGTAAAAATACGCGCCGCCGTACCCGGAGGCAGCGTACCAGGCGCACTACCGGCAGCAATCCGCAGCGCCACGGGCATGGCTTGATCCGGCCCCGGCCAGTCTGCGTGGCGCAAGGCGTAGCCATCCATGGCGCTGTTGTCTGCCGGTGGCACATGGACGGCCGAAATCACGGATTCCCCCAGCACGCGATCCAGCGCTGCGACCAGTGGCACGGCCTCCACGGCACAGGCCGGCGTGGCGGTTGCACGCAGCTGGGCGATGGCCTCTGCGACGGGCAGCAGTGCCATCAGCGATGGTCTGCCGCGGCGGTCAAGCCGACAAAGTTGCAGGGACGATGGCGGGCATCCAGCTGCTGCTGGAGAATTTCTCGCCAGGCCGTGCGACAGGCGCCGGTGGAACCCGGCACGCAGAAAATCATGGTGCGGTTGGCCAGGCCAGCCAGCGCGCGTGACTGAATCGTGGAAGTACCGATTTCTTCCCGCGACACCTGTCGAAAGAGCTCACCAAAACCATCCACCACGCGATCGAACAGGGGGCCCAGCGCCTCCGGCGTGGAATCCCGAGCCGTTAGTCCCGTCCCGCCCGTGGTCAGAACCACGTGCACCTCAGGATCCGCAATCCAGGCCGAGACAATGGCGCGCATGTCGTAGCAATCATCACGGCATAGCTGGCGATCGGCGAGCCGGTGCCCCGCGGCCTCCAGCTGCTCGATCAGGGCTGCACCGGACGTGTCATTGTCAAAGCTGCGCGTATCCGAGATGGTCAGAACTGCAATATTCAGGGGAATAAAGGGCCGTTCCTCATGTGCCATAGTGCTTTGTCCTCAGCCAGGTACCGAATGCTGGCGATCTTTTTGCAGCCATTGGGCTGCCCGGGCCAGGTCGGTCGGCGTGTTTACATTGAAAAAAGGATCCGGTTCCTCCTCTGGCGGCCACTCACAGCTACGGACCTGAAGACCGTTCATGAGCGCCAGCAGGCCGGCCCCGTCCGGCGTGGCCAAGGCGGCCGCCACCGGCGCCCGGGTGCTGCGGTGCCAAAGGGAAAAGGTGGGCTGTAGCTGCTGGGCCCGGCGCGGCACCAGCACCTGATCACCGGGGCGCGCCTGTGAGCGCAGTCGGCCAACGAGGTCCAGGGGCAGGAAAGGCGCGTCACAAGGGCACAGGGCCAGCCATTCAAGTTCGCAATGCTGCAAGGCTTCGAGGCCGGCCAGCAGGCCCGCAAGGGGACCGCGCGCCTGGGCTTGCGCGTCAGGCAAGGCCGTAAAAGCATACTGCGCGAAGCGTTGATCGCCCTGCCCCACCGCCAGCCAGCAGGGCGCTACCTGCGGTGCGAAACGCTCCAGCACCTGTTCCAGCATGGGGCGTCCGCCCAGGCTGACAAACGCTTTGGCTTCACCACCCATGCGCCGGGCGGCACCCCCGGCCAAAAGCAGACCTGCACAGGGCCCTGCGCTCACGCAGGTTCCATACCCTTAACGGCTTGCATGGCAAGGTCGGACAGACCACTACCTCCCTGCGCCACATGCGCCGCCAGCATCTCGCGCATGACGGGCGCCCAGAAGCGGGTCAGATGCTCACGGATCATGTGTTCCGCATTGGCATTGAACGACAGATTCTGCGCGATGTCGTTGGCCATATGCACCAGGTGTTCAACTTCCTGATCACTCACGCTGAATGCTCCTCCTCATACAGGCGGTCAGCGCCCGTGTAGACATTGTGCCTGCCGGGCCGGGTAAAACCCAGCAGGCTGAGTCCGCTGGCACTCGCCAGTTCGATGGCCAGGCTGGTGGGTGCGGACACGGCCGCCAGCAACTCCACCCCGGCCAGGACACTCTTCTGCACCATTTCATAGCTGGCCCGGCTGGAGACCAGCAAAAACCCCGTGCGCGGATCCTGCCCAGCCTGCAGCAGCGCGCCAATCAGTTTGTCCAGTGCGTTATGACGACCCACGTCTTCCCGCGCCAACTCAATATTGCCATCAGGCCGGCACCAGGCCGCACCGTGCACGGCACCACTGGCTGCCTGCAAAGGCTGGTGTGTTGGCAGGGCCCGAAGCGCCCGCTGCACTGCGGCGTGCGCAACCCGAAGATGCTGACCCAGAGGCGGGAATGGGCGCACGGCCTGCTCCAGGGACTCGGCACCACAAAGGCCGCAGCCGGTGCGGCCCGTGAGATTACGGCGCTGACTGGCGAGCCGCTCCGCGACCTCGCTGGGGACGGTGAGTGCCAGCTCCAGGCCCTGTTCGCGTGGCAGAACGCGCACCGAATGCAATTCTTCCTTACTCCTGAGCAGTCCCTCGCTCAGGCAGAAGCCCAGGGCGAAGTCTTCCAGATCCATGGGGGTGGCCATCATCACCACATAGCTCTGGCGGTTGATGGTCAGGGCCACGGGCACCTCGCTGGCGACCAGATCTTCATCGGCACTGCTGTCCCGGCCCTCGCACCAGCGTTGCAGACCCGTAGCGGCCAGCGTCTTAGCCATGCTGCGACGCCCCGAAATCAGTCCTCGCGGGCTGATTCGAGGAACTGCTCCTGCTGTTCCGTAAAGCGGCCGTAGGCCCGCTGCCATTCTGATGGCTGGGTAACGCGCGTTACCTGCACCGCTGTGACCTTGTACTCGGGGCAGTTGGTGGCCCAGTCAGAGTTTTCCGTGGTCACCACATTGGCACCCGTTAGCGGGAAATGGAAGGTGGTGTACACCATTCCGGGCTGCACCCGGTCCGTCACCACCGCGTGCAGCACCGTTTCGCCGGCGCGGCTTTCAATGCCTACCCAGTCGCCATCGCGAATGCCCCGGAACTCGGCATCGGACGGGTGAATTTCCAGCACGTCTTCACCATGCCAGCGGGAGTTTTCCGTGCGCCGCGTCTGCGCACCCACGTTGTACTGGGACAGAATGCGTCCCGTGGTCAACAGCAGGGGGAAGCGCCGCGTGGTGCGTTCCTCCGTGGCCACATAACCGGTGATGGCAAAGAAGCCCTTGCCGCGCACCATGCCCTGCTCGTGCATGGTGGGTGTACCCTCCGGTGCGGCCTCATTGCAGGGCCACTGAATACTGCCCAGCTGATCCAGCTTGGCATAGCTGACGCCGGCAAAGGTGGGCGTCAGGGCCGCGATTTCATCCATAATCTCGGACGGATGACCGTAGTCCATGGGGTAGCCCAGCGCATTGGACAGCAGCTGCGTCACCTCCCAGTCCTCATAGCCGGCCAGCGGCTCCATGACCTTGCGCACCGGCGATATGCGGCGCTCCGCATTGGTGAAGGTGCCATTTTTCTCCAGGAAGGACGAGCCAGGCAGAAACACATGCGCATAGCGGGCCGTCTCATTGAGAAAAATATCCTGCACAATCAGACACTCCAGCGCCCGCAGCGCCGCGTCCACGTGGTGTGTGTTCGGATCCGACTGGGCCACGTCCTCGCCCTGCACATAGAGGGCCTTGAAGCGCCCAGCCACGGAGGCGTCAAACATATTGGGGATGCGCAGGCCCGGTTCTGGCTGGAGCGTCACGCCCCAGGCCGCCTCAAACTGCGCCCGCACCTCGGCATCGGACACGTGCCGGTAGCCCGGCAGTTCATGCGGGAAGGAACCCATATCGCAGGAACCCTGCACGTTGTTCTGACCGCGCAGCGGGTTCACACCGACGCCCTCGCGGCCAAGATTGCCCGTGGCCATGGCCAGATTGGCAATACCCATGACCATGGTCGAACCCTGCGTGTGTTCACTGACCCCGAGCCCATAGTAAATGGCACCATTGCCAGCCTGCGCATAGAGCGCCGCGGCACCGCGCATCTGCTCGGCCGGCACGCCAGTCACTTCCGCCAGCGCCTCCGGCGAGTGCTGCGGCTGCAGGATGAAATCGCGCCACTGCTCATAGGCCTCGTGTTCGCAGCGCTCCCGAATAAAGGCCTCGTCCTGCAAGCCCGCTTCGAGAATCGCATAGGCCATGGCATTGGCGAAGGCCACGTTGGAGCCCGGTCGGAGTTGCAGGTGATAGTCCGCCTTCACATGCGGGCCGCTCACCAACTCAATCTCCCGTGGATCCACCACAATCAAGCGCGCACCTTCGCGCAGACGGCGTTTCAGGCGCGATCCGAACACCGGATGCGCATCGGTGGGATTGGCACCGATCAGCATCACCACGTCCGCTTCGGCCACCGATTCGAACGCCTGCGTCCCGGCGGACTCACCCAGTGTGGTCTTCAGGCCGTAGCCCGTGGGCGAATGACAAACACGCGCGCAGGTATCCACGTTGTTATTGCCAAAGCCCGCGCGCACAAGCTTCTGCACCAGATAGGTCTCTTCGTTACTGCAGCGCGAGGAAGTGATACCACCCACGCTGTCGCGGCCGTATTCGGCCTGAATGGCACGCAGCCGTTGGGCCGCGAAGCTGATGGCATCATCCCAGCTCACTTCCCGCCAGGGCTCATCGATGCTGTCGCGGATCATGGGCGTGGTAATGCGGTCACCGTGGGTGGCATAGCCCCAGGCGAAACGGCCCTTGATGCAGGCATGGCCTTCATTGGCCTGACCATCCTTCCAGGGCGTCATGCGCACCACCTCGCCCTCTTTCAATTCCGCCCGGAATGAGCAACCCACCCCGCAGTAGGCACAGGTGGTCACCGCGAAGCTGTCCGGCTTGCCGTGTTCACGCACGGCCTTTTCCGTTAGCGCAGTGGTGGGACAGGCATCCACGCAGGCACCGCAGGAAACGCATTCCGACTCCATGAAGTTTTCCAGCTGACTGGCAGCGATCACGGAATCAAAGCCGCGCCCATCCACGGTCAGGGCAAAGGTGCCCTGGGTCTCCTCACAGGCCCGGACACAGCGGTAACAGACGATGCAGGATTTTGGATCAAAGCTGAAATAGGGGTTGGAATCATCCACCGGCAGCTGCTGGTGATCGCGGCCGCCGAGGTCATAGCGCGAGTGAGACACGCCCAGCTCCGCAGCCAGATCCAACAGCGCATTCTCAATGCCATCTTCCGGCCGGTGGTCCGACAGGTACAGCTCGATGACGTTGCTGCGCAGCGATTGCAGCTGGTCGGATTCGGTCCGCACCACCATGCCCTCTTCCACCGGCGTGGTGCAGGAGGCAGGCGCGCCCCGACGCCCCTCTACTTCCACCAGACAGACGCGACAGGATCCAAAGGCCGCCAGGCTATCGGTGGCGCACAGCTTGGGGATATCAATACCCGCCAGGGCCGCCGCGCGCAGGATGGAGGTGCCGGCCGGTGCGCTGATGGACCGGCCGTCAATGGTCAGCTGCACGGGCGCGCCATCGGCCGCCGGCGTGCCCAAATCGGCTTGCGGAGTATAAGGATTCAGCGGTAATACGGCTGCCATGTCAGTTCTCCTGGTTCAATCTGCGCCAAAGTCTTCCGGGAAGTGCTTCAGCGCACTGCGCACGGGAAAGGGCGTCATGCCACCCATGGCGCACAGCGACCCCTCAACCATGGTGTCGCAGAGTTCGTCGAGCAGCGCCAGATGGCGCTCACGCTCCTGTTTGAGGCGAATCCGGTCGATGATTTCCATACCGCGCACGGAGCCCACCCGACAGGGTGTGCATTTGCCGCAGGACTCCACCGCGCAGAATTCCATGGCAAAGCGGGCCATTTCACCCATATCTACCGTATCATCAAAAATCACCACGCCGCCGTGGCCAATCATCCCGCCCACCTCAGCAAAAGCTTCGTAATCCAAGGCCGTGTCCCACAAACTCTCCGGTAAATAGGTGCCCAAGGGACCACCCACCTGTACCGCGCGCACGGGCCGGCCGCTCATGGAGCCGCCACCATAGTCCTCAATCAGACGGCGCAAGGACTCGCCGTAGGGCACTTCCACCAGCCCGCCACGGCGAATGTTGCCACCCAGCTGGGCCGTGAGCGTGCCGCGGGAGCGGCCCGTGCCATAGGCCTCATAGGCGGCACCGCCAGCTGCCAGAATGGTGCTGGCTGCAGCCAGCGACAACACGTTATTGACCACGGTGGGTTGGCCGAACAATCCTTCAATCGCAGGCAGCGGAGGCTTGAAGCGCACCAGACCACGCTTGCCCTCCAGGCTGTCGAGCATGGACGTCTCTTCACCGCAGATATAGGCATTGGCGCCGAGGCGCAGCTCGATATGAAAGTCCCGGCCGCTGCCCAGGAGGTTTTCGCCCAGCACGCCATGCTCGCGTGCCAGAGCCAACGCCGCACCCAGTACTTCGTAGGCACGCGGATACTCGGAGCGCAAATAGATATAGCCCTTGCTGGCACCCACAGCCATGCCGGCAATCGCCATGCCTTCGATGAGCTGGTAGGGATCTGCTTCCATCAGCAGGCGGTCAGCGAAGGTACCGGAATCCCCTTCATCGGCATTGCAGGCAATATACTTCTGCTCCGCCGGCGCATCGAGCACGGTCTGCCACTTGATGCCGGTGGGGAAGGCGGCGCCACCCCGGCCACGCAGGCCAGAGGTTTTGATCTCATCCACGATAGCCTGCGGTGTCATGCTGGCCGCGCGGGCCAGCCCCTGCAGTCCGCCCTGGGCCCGATAATCATCCAGCGACAGCGGGTCGCCGATACCGGCGCGGGCAAAGGTGACGCGCGTTTGCTGCGCCAGCCACGGATGGGCCTCGATGTCGCCCAGGGCCAGCGGGTGTTCGCCCACGGCCGGAAAATCCGCCGCGAACAGCTCGGGAATGTCCTCCGGACGCACCGGGCCAAAGGCCCGCCGGCCGTCATCATCTTCAACCTCCAGCAGGGGCTCCAGCCAGTAGGCGCCGCGGGAGCCATTGCGGACCAGTTCGATGGGCTCGCCGCGTCGCGCGGCCTCATTGACCACCAGCGCGGCGACGGCGTCGGCACCCAGCGCCGCCGCCGTGGTATCGGCCGGTACATAAATACGGCGCGTCATTCCTCTGCTCCGGCGGCCAAGGGCACCAGCTCGTCAAAGCGCTCCGGTGTCACCCGCGCATGCACCGTGTCACCGATGCGCAGAGACGGGGTACAGGCGCAGTTACCGAGGCAATAGACCGGCTCCAGCGTGTAGCGTCCATCCGGCGTAGTCTCATGATAGTGAATGCCCAGACGCTGATGGATGTGTGCTTCCAACTCGCGCACACCCATGGCTTTGCAGGCCTCGGCCCGACACACCTGCAACACCGTTTCCCCGGCCGGCTCCGTGCGGTAGTCGTGGTAAAAACCAATCACGCCCTGCACTTCGGCGCGGGACAAATTCAGCGCTGCCCCTATCGGCGGTACGGCCTCGGCCGGAATGAAACCGAGAGCGCCCTGCACATGATGCAGAACTTCCAATAGGGCGCCGTCCTTACCCGCGTTAGCATCAAGCGCCGCCTGCACGGCAGTTTCGATATTTTTTTGCACTAATGTTTCCGGCCCGGAAAAGTTGAAAATCCAGTGTAGTCCCGAGCACTTGGAGAGACAAATTGGCCTATAGGATGGGAGCCGGGCCACATGACCCATGGCCCTAGGCTAGAATAGCGCCAATTCTTGGCCAGGATCGGCTATGACACTGCAAACATTGACCTATCTGCTGCTCGGGTTTGCCTTGTTGATTGGCGGCGGTGAGGCGGTGGTGCGGGGTGCCGCCAGCCTTGGCATGCGCATGGGCCTGTCTGCCCTGGCCACCGGTCTCACGATTGTGGCTTTCGGCACCAGCGCGCCGGAACTGGTGGTGAATTTACGCGCCGCTGCGGTGGGCGTGAGCGATCTCGCGGTCGGTAACGTGGTGGGCTCAAACATCGCCAATATCGGCCTGGTTCTTGGTCTGTCCGTTATGGTCCGCCCACTGATGCTGGATATCCGCGTGATCCGCTCGGATATCTTCATGATGATCGGCGCGGGGCTGCTGGCCGCCCTCATGCTGCTTGACGGCACCCTGGGGCGCCTGGAAGGCGCCGTTCTGGTCGCGCTGGTGATCGCCTACGTGGCCTTTAACCTGCGCGCAGCGGCGGGGGCTAGAGACAGCTCCAACGCCTCTTTTGAGGCAGCCCTGGGCGATGAGCGCCATGGCCTCGGCGTCGATATCACGCTGCTGCTGGGCGGGCTCCTCGGCCTTACCTTTGGTGGCGATCTGTTCGTTAAAGGCGCTGTCGATCTGGCGCAACACTTTCAGGTCTCCCCGGCCCTGATCGGTCTCACGGTGGTCGCCGTGGGCACCAGCCTGCCGGAGCTCGCCACCACCGCCATTGCGGCCTATCGCGGCCACGGTGATATGGCCATCGGCAACATTGTCGGCTCCAACATTTTCAACGTGCTGTCGGTGCTCGGCATCACCTCCCTGAGCTTTACGGTCACGCGCGGCGACGTGGGCCCCGTGGACCTGGGCGTGTTCTTTCTTTCAGCCCTCGTGCTGCTGCGCTTTATTTACACCGATTCGCGCATGGACCGCTGGGAAGGCGCGGTCCTGTTCCTCGGCTTCTGCGCCTACCTGACCTGGCGCGTGAGCAGCGCCTGAATAAAAAAAGCGCTGCCGAAGCAGCGCTTTTTAGCGGCCAGTCTGAAGCCAGACCGCGCCTAATTGACGGGCGGAGCGTACTCGGTCAGGTCAATACCCTCCACGGCGGCGACGTATTCGTCCATGTTCGGTGTGCGGCCCAGAATGGTTGAGAGCACCACCACCGGCGTGGAGGCCAGCAGGGATTCGCCCTTCTTCTCATCCGAGTCTTCCACCACACGACCCTGAAACAGGCGCGTGGAGGTGGCCATGACCGTGTCACCCTTTTCGGCCTTTTCCTGGTTACCCATACACAGATTGCAGCCCGGCCGCTCCAGGTACATCATGTTCTCGTACTCGGTGCGCGCGGCGTTCTTGGGTTTCACATCACTGAACTCAAAGCCCGCGTACTTCTGCAGCACGGCCCAGTCGCCTTCGGCCTTCAGCTCATCGACAATGTTGTAGGTGGGCGGTGCAATCACCAGCGGCGCATTGAACGCCACCTTGCCGCCCTGCTTCTCGAGGTTTTGCAGCATCTGGGAAATAATTTTCATATCCCCCTTATGCACCATGCAGGAACCCACGAAGCCCAGATCCACGGTCTTGGTGCCGCCGTAGTAGGAAATGGGCCGGATCGTGTCATGCGTGTAGCGCTTGGACACGTCGTCATTGTTGACGTCCGGATCTGCAATCATGGGCTCCACAATCTGATCGAGATCGACCACGAATTCCGCCGAGTAGCTGGCATCCGCATCCGGCGTCAGGGGCGGACGCTCACCGGACTGCAGGCCGGCAATGCGGGCATCTGCCTTGTCGATCAGGCCCTGGAGCACGCCTTTCGCGTTGTCCATGCCCTTGTCGATCATGATCTGGATCCGTGACTTGGCAATCTCCAGCGACTGAATCAGTGTTTCCGGCTCGGAAATACAGATGGATGCCTTGGCCTTCATCTCTGCGGTCCAGTCGGTAAAGGTGAAGGCCTGATCGGCCAGCAGCGTGCCGATGTGTACCTCGATAATGCGGCCCTGGAACACATTGTCACCAAACTGCTTCAGCATTTGTGCCTGAGTGGCGTGCACCACATCACGGAAGTCCATATGCGGCTTGAGCGTGCCCTTGAAGCTCACTTTCACCGATTCGGGGATCGGCATGGTGGCCTCACCGGTAGCCAGCGCCAGCGCGACCGTTCCGGAGTCCGCCCCGAAGGCCACACCCTTGGACATGCGCGTGTGCGAATCACCACCAATAATCACATCCCAGTCATCCACGGTCAGGTCGTTGAGCACCTTGTGGATCACGTCGGTCATGGCGTGGTACTCGCCCTTCGGATCCCGGGCCGTAATCAGGCCAAAGGCATTCATAAAGCCCATGAGCTTGGGAATATTGGTCTGCGCCTTCAGGTCCCACACGGAGGCCGTATGGCAGCCGGACTGGTAGGCGCCGTCCACGGTCGGTGAGATCACGGTGGCCGCCATCATTTCCAGCTCCTGGCTGGTCATGAGCCCCGTGGTGTCCTGCGAGCCCACAATGTTTACCTTGACGCGCACATCGGAGCCCGCGTGCAGTACGGTACCGGGCGCCACTCCAACGGCATTACGGTTAAAGATTTTTTCCACCGCCGTCAGGCCCTGACCTGCGTGGGTGATTTCTCGGGCGCGGGCGTAAACAGCCGGCGCTTCCTGGCCCAGGATACCCGCTGCAATGGTCTGCAGTTTCTTGCCGAAGACCACCGCATAGGAGCCGCCGGCCTTGATGAACTCCAGCTTCTGGGGCGTGAGCGCCGAGGCGATATCGCACAACTCCTCACTGCGGTCCGCGTTGAACAGTTTCTTGGCCTTCAGATCGATGGTCAGCACCGTGCCCGTATCGACCGAGTACTGTTGTTCCAGCACCGGTTCACCGTCTTCATCGAGCACCGGCTTGCCATCGGTATCCAGCTTCTTGGTCCAGTTTTTCAGGTCAATACCAATGCCGCCGGTCACGCCCACGGTGGTCAGGAAAATGGGGGAAATGCCGTTGGTACCGGCAATGATGGGGGCAATGTTGATGAAGGGAATGTAGGGACTACCCTGGACGCCGGTCCATAGCGCGACGTTATTGACGCCGGACATGCGGGAGGAACCCACGCCCATGGTGCCCTTCTCGGCCACCAGCATGACGCGCTTGTCCGGATGCTGTTCTTTCAGCGCTGCAATCTCATGCTGGGCCTGAGGGCTGATCAGGCACTTGCCATGCAATTCACGATCGGAGCGCGAATGGGCCTGATTGCCGGGCGACAGCAGGTCTGTTGACACATCACCCACGGCTGCCACATAGGTGACCACCTGAATTTCTTCCTCGATCTCGGGCAGCTGCGTAAAGAAATCTGCCCGCGCATAGCTTTCCAGCAGCTCACGAGCCAGCGCGCTGCCGGCCCCGTAGGCCGCTTCCAGCCGCTCAAGATCCGCTTCATAGAGAAAGACCTGAGTCTTCAGTACCGCCGCCGCCTGCGCCGCGATCTCTGGCTCTTCGCCCAGGGCGAGATCCAGCAAGACTTCGATGGAGGGCCCGCCCTTCATGTGCGAAAGCAGTTCAAAGGCGAAGTCCGGCGTGATCTCCGTCAGCTGCTCATGGCCGAGGATCAAACCCTTGAGGAACTGCGCCTTTTCCGCCGCCGCACTGGTGGTACCGGGCAGCGTGTTGTAGATCAGAAACTGCAGCGCCTGCTCACGCTGCGCGCTTCCCGTGTCCCGGATGTGCGCGATCAGTTCGGCCACCAGAGCGCCGTCATCAATCGGTTTCGGATGCAGGCCCTCGGCCTGACGGGTTTCAATGTCTTTCAGATAATCGTTATAAAGGCTCATGATGGTGATAACTCGCGCAGCGCTCACGCTGAAGCCCGTCGGGCGGGCCTTCAGCTGATGGATTTTCAGGGTGGGCGATTATAGCAAGCACAGCGGCCCGGGGGGCTGACCAATGCCGCCAAAGCCTTGACCGATTGCTGAGAAAATGTCGAGCCGGCAGGCACGCTGGCGGCCCATGACCAGACGGGGCCGCTAGCCAGCTTGCCCGCAACGGGCTGGCCCGCGGGTGCCGGGGCCTGGCAGCGCGGGCGCCTGGGCCTGCTGCGCCCTAATCGAGCTGGATTCCCTGCTGCTCGACCACGTACTCAAAGGCCAGTTGCTCGAGACGCTTCTGATCCACAGTAGTGTCCCAGGGCCCGTGCCCCTGGCCGGTGAGTGTGTACAGAACGTAGGGCGCACCGGTATCTTCATAGACCGCCTGCAGATCCTCCGCGCTGCTGTAGGGAACGACCGTGTCTTCCGTGCCATGCGCAATAAACAGGGACGGACTGTCGCTGTCGAAGCGCTGCAGGCCATAGATGACCTCCAGCGTATCCAGCGCAGCTTTCGAGCCCCAAAAATCCAGAATGGTGTGCACCTGATTGGGCTCGAACAGATTGGTCGTCAGCAGGGTCCTGTCCTGAGCCAGGGAAAGCTCGTCCCGGTAGTCTTCCCGGGCTGAGATGCCTACGCCGATAGCCGATACGCCGCCAGCCGAATTACCACCTACGGTCACATAGTCGCGATTGATACCATAGTCATCGGCATGGGCAAGCACCCACCGGAGCGCCGCCTTCGCGTCCCTGAGCGCTGCATAGATCGCCAGGAACTGATCCACATCGCGATCTTCCAGGTTCGGCGCATAGTCCACCCACGCCTGGGGTACCGTGCCCCGGTCGCCCGCCACACGGTAATTGATGGAGAAGACCACAAAACCGCGCTGCGCAAAGTACTCAACCACATTGACAATATTGGCCGAGGTTTTACTCCCGCCCTTGAAGCCACCGCCGTGGATAAACATGAGCACCGGGCGATTGTGCGGCTCGTTGTCGGGTACGTAGGCATCCAGCAACAGCGGCACGGGCACCGCCGCGTTGCTGTTGACGGACTCATGCCGTAACCCCTCCGCATAAACGATATCTTCGGTCACGGTAACCGTGTAGCTGGCCTCCGCTTTGACACGGGGTGCCGCCATCACGGGCGACAAGAGATAGCGGTAGCTGCGCTGGCCATCGGCCAGATAGAGCTGCAGTTCCCCGGTTTCGCTGCGGCGCGCCGCCCCGTCCAGGCCGGGCCGGGAACAGCCGCTCAGGTCCAGGCTGGCCAGCACCAGCGCGAAGCGCTGGTCCTCGGCGCTGATGGTGCCGCTGACGCTGCAACCATCATCCAGCATGCCGTCCACTGCCCCGGATGCATCGATGCTCAACTGGCCCAGCAAGCCGTCCGCATCAGCCACCGTGTAGCTGCCGGTGAGATCCCCGGCGGTCACTGGCCATTGAAAGGATGCTTGCCGGGTGGCCGTCAGACTCAGCGGTTCTGCCGCACCATCGGCCTCGGCCACGAAGCCATCCGGCGTGAGGCGACCGGCCAGGCTGACATCCGCGACCTCACCGGTGGGCGTGTATTCGCTGCCGTTAATCTGCAGGTCCGCATCCCCACGGCCCGACCATTCCCCCAGGCCGACGTCGATCTCGCCCTGGCGGTCCACGTGCCAGACCGCCACACCCGCTTCAAAAAGCGCCATCTCACCGCCCAGTCGTTGCGTATCCGTCGGGCCCTGATAGCCCGTTTCTGTGCGGTAGCGCCCGTGATAGGGCGCATCGGTGCACTTCACGCCAGGCACCTCCAGCAGGCGTTGCATCTCGATGGCACCGGAACCGTAATCGGCAAATACGGAATCGTATTCCAGGGTCAGCGAATCGCAGCTGTGGTAGGTAATGGAGACCGTGCCCCACTCGCTCCGGACCACGTCCTCAGCATTAAACTCTCCGAAGGCCATACCGTTCTGAATGGTGGCGATGCCGCTGGTCCGCGCGCCGTCATTCTGGGCTGCAATGGTGAGAAAGATGGGCTCCCGATCCGGGCTGTAGACATACCAGTAGATGACGGTGCGGTGCGTGTCCAGATACTCAACGGACAGACCGTGTCCGCTCTGAGCCGCGTTAAACCAGCTACCGGAAAGCGTTGCATCAATGGTTTTACCGTGCGTAGGGACGCTAAACAGCAGTGCCAGCATGGCCAGCGCGAACAAAAATCGGGACATGGCAAACTCCTCCTTTCGGGCCAGAGCCACAGCGCCGCCGGCCGCTCCCCTGCTGCGACCGCAAAAGGCAGCGTAGGTTCCATAAACGCATCATGGCCCAGCCGCAAACCGACAGCAAACTAATCGCCAGCTTCTACTGGGCCATAGGCCGGGACCCTGCGGAGAATTTATGGTGTATGACCCCCGCCCCAGCGCGGCGTTTAATCTGTTCAATCAGATTGACAGCTACTCGGTGTATCGCTATCGACCGCGCGAGGACATGCTGATTGTGTTTCCCGCCTGGCTCAGTCATTCGGTGAGCAGTAACCGCACGGAGCAGGCGCGTATCTCCATCGCGTTTAACATGACAGTCACGGACCGGGCCTAGCCAGACGCCCTGCGTCAGTGGTCACAAGGGCGCGGCCAGAGCATAGCTGCACGCACCTGTTTCAAGGCAAAGGGCCGTCGGCAAACGCTTTTTTACTCCTCACAAATCACCCCTCGCCCAGGCTGTGGTTCACCAGGCAACCCGGCATAGACCGTTCCGCGGACTGTCGTCCGTCGGCAAAAAGCCCCGCTTTGCACTAGATTTAGGCATACAGGAAAACGTTCCGCGACCGAGCGGACTCCAGCAAGCGCTCGAGTAATGAATGCCTGGCCGCGGTGATCTATGGCTTTTTGAAAGCCGAGGAGCGACAGGATGCAACCACTCTCTCACCTCTCTCAACTGGTGCTAGCAAGCGCCATGCTATGCACAAGCCCCGTCTTCGCTGCAGCGGTAACCGACCTGGACCGCACGCGTTTGCCGATCGCACAGCCGACGCCCAAACCGGTCACGCAGCCGCTACCGGCCGATGTGCCCCTCCCCACGCCCTGGGAAGTGAAAGCCCCGGCAGGTGCGCCCAATGTGGTGATCATTCTGCTCGATGACATTGGTTTCGGCGCACCTTCGCCGTTTGGCGGCCCGGTCAACATGCCAACCCTGCAGAAGCTGGCGGATAACGGCCTCAGCTACAACCGCTTTCACACCATCGCCCTGTGCGCACCCACCCGGGCGGCATTGAAATCCGGCCGCAATCATCATCGGGTCAACATGGGCTCCATCCCGGAAATCGCCACCGGCTACGCGGGCAATACCACGGTAATTCCCGATACGGCGGTCCCCATTGCAGAGATTCTGCGACAGAACGGCTACAACACCGGCGCATTTGGCAAATGGCATGAAACGCCGGGACGGGAAACCACGGCGGCCGGACCGCAAACGCGATGGCCGACCCGCCAGGGCTTTGAAAAGTTCTACGGCTTTATCGGCGCGGAAGAGAACATGTATGAGCCATCGCTGCACGATGGTGTGACGGTGATCGATTTCCCGGATAAGCCGGGCTATCACCTGCTGGAGGACATGACCGACCAGGCCATCAGCTGGGTGCGGCAGCAACAGAGCATGCGGCCCGACAAGCCCTTCTTCATTTATTACGCCTCTGCCGGGTCCCATTCACCACATCAGGTCAGCCCGGAGTGGGTAGCCAAGTACCGCGGACAGTTCGATGCGGGTTGGGATGAGATCCGGGCGCAAACCCTGAAGGATCAGATTGCGCGTGGCGTGGTCCCTGCGGGCACGGAACTCGCTCCGAAACCGGCCAGCGTGCCGGATTGGGACGATCTCAGCGATGATGAACGCAAGGTCTACACACGGCAGGCTGAGGTGTTCGCGGCATTCTCGGAATATTCGGATTATCAGGTGGGACGCCTCCTGCAGGCCATTGAGGATCTCGGTGCGCTGGATAACACGCTGCTGATCTATATCAGCGGTGATAACGGCACCAGCTCTGAAGGCAATCAGACCGGCCACTGGAACTGGGGCCACTTTCTGAACGGCATCCCGGAGACCACGGAGGAGCAACTGGCCTATCTGGATGAATGGGGCGGACCCAATACCTACCCGCATATGTCCGTTGGCTGGGCCATTGCCTTTGACGCGCCCTTTGCCTTCACCAAGCAGGTTGCCGGCGACTTTGGTGGCACCCGCAATGGCACGGTGATTCACTGGCCCGCTGGAATTTCGTCCAAGGGCGAATTGCGTGACCAATTCACCCACGTCATCGATGTGGTACCCACGATTCTTGAAGTGACGGGCATTCCCGAACCCACCCTGGTTGACGGCATTGCACAGATACCCATTCAGGGCACCAGCATGGTGTACAGCTTTGACGACGCGGCGGCACCGGAGCGACATACGATCCAGTACTTCGAAGTGGTCGGCAATCGCGGCCTCTATCAGGATGGCTGGCTGGCCCGAACCACCATCAAGCTGCCCTGGGAAATGCAGAAGATGAACAGCGTTGCCGCGAACGACGGCTGGGAGCTCTACAACACGCTGGAGGACTTCAGCCTGACCAACAATCTGGCGGAGCAGCACCCGGATCGTCTCGCCGCCATGAAGGCCACCTTTATGGAAGAGGCCATTGCCAATCAGGTACTGCCTCTGGATGACCGGCTGCTGGAGCGCTTGCTGCCCTCGGCAGCGGGGCGTCCCACCATGATGGGTGACCGGACCCGACTGGATCTCTATCCCGGGGCCTGGGATCTGGTGGAGGATTCGATCCTGAGCATCAAGAACGTCTCCAGCTCCCTGCAGGCCAAGCTGTCGATCGCCGACGGCACGCAGGCGGACGGCGTCATTATTGCTCAGGGCAGTCGTTTCGGTGGCTGGTCCCTGTATCTGGATGATGGCTACCCAAGCTACACCTATAACAACCTCGGTGAACTGGTCACGCTGCGCAGCGCGCAGCCCCTGGCGGCCGGCGATTCGGATTTACGCCTGGAGATCGACTATGACGGCGGCGGTGTGGGCAAAGGTGCCGATCTGCGCCTGCTGCTGAATGGCGAGCCGGTGGCCACGGGCCGGCTGGATGCGACCGTCTCCTCCCGCTTCTCCATTGACGAGGGTACCGATGTGGGTATGGATCGCGGCTCACCGGTTATTCAGCGCCAGCTCAATGAACGGCGCTTCAGCGCGTTTAACGGCACGATCAACAAGGTGACGCTGGAAATTTACCCGGAGCCTTAACCGGTGGTAGCGCTCGGGATTTGAACGCCTGGGCCGCGGGCTCGCCGCCGCCGGGCCCGCGCCAGCCTCCATTGCCCGTAGCGCGGGCCGGCCTGACGCCCGGCCGGCCCCTAGAGGGCCAGCGCCTCAATTTGTTCGCGGGCCTTGCTGATAATGCGCTCCTGATCGCGACCGATACCGGAAGCATCAATCCGCGTCAGGTGAAGGCTTTGATCTGGCCATTCGCTTCGGGGCGCTCTTGAAGATTCCATCCTCATGGCCAGTAACCTGAGGCCCGTCAGCCATGTCCTGTGCGCCTTAGCAGGTTTCCTGGCCGCCCAAGGAAAACCCCGGACGCCGCAGGATCTGCAGGATCAGCCCGGCCTATGCTATGCCAACCTAGGGCCGGCTGATAGCTGGCGCTACCGGGCATCAGACGGGACCACCGGCACGGTGCTGGTTCAGGCACGGCCGCGTTCATTCAACGGCGATGCCTTGCGCGAAGCTGCCATAGCCGGTGAGGGATTTGTCTGTGAAACCAGCTTTATCATGCACTGTGCGATGAGCGCTCACCAAACCGTGACAGGGCCTGACAGGACCGCGGCGACAGACCTGGGGCAGTTAATGGCCTGTCGCCGTGACCGGCGTTTCGCTATTTAACATGTGGCGCTGGCAGAAGCCGCTTGCTATTGCCTATTCACCGACCACCAGGAGCTGGCCGCCGACGGGAATACGGAGCTCAGCGCCTAAGGCCACACGAAAACTCTTACCCACCCACAGCGACTCATTGGCGCCGATGGTCAGCGTGCCATTAATCACCTGCAGGGAGCAGGCTTCAAGAGCGCCGTTGGACCCTGTGCTGTAATCGAAAAACAGCTCCGCGCTGCGGCCACGATCCGGCACGCCCTCGGTCCATGCTGCACCCGTCCATAGCGTTACGGGGCTGGCGCACTGGTCCGGTACGCGGTTCTCATACCAGGCGATCTTGTCATCAGAAATAGACGCCGACAGCACGTCCAGATCCCCATCACCGTCCAGATCCGCCGTGGCGACATCACGGGCACTATTGGCATCGGTGCTGATCACCTGCTGCGTACCAAAACCGCCCGCACCATCGTTCTCATACCAGGCGATCTTGTTATCGTTAACAGACGCCGACAGCACGTCCAGATCCCCATCACCGTCCAGATCCGCCGTGGCGACGC
>JAOZKI010000011.1:0-6140 GCA_029935455.1 Lysobacterales bacterium
ATTCATCGAACAGCGTTAGCGCATCACGGACTTGCCCCCGACGTCCGGTTTCGGGGGCGGGCGGAGCGGCCATGTGGCGCGCATTCATGGCTGCCTTCAGCTGGGGAAATCGGGCCCAGACAAGGGCATTGCACAGGTCATGAAGGTTGTTTGCACGGGTGGATACGCGACCGCTGGCGGCAATTTCCTCTTCATAGCCCAGTGCGTCGGCGCTGGCCAATTGCTGGGCCGGGAAAAAGCGCACCGGCTGGCCGCTGGTGGTACGGGTTTGTGCCGGCAGCAGGGCCTGCAGCTGCGAACATTTGGGGATCCGTGCCCCATGCAGGCCCGCGAGCAGTCCACGGTAGGGCGCCCAGGCCGGGTGATCAATATGCAGCTGATGCTTCCAGTTGTTGCTGGGCAATGCCGGGCTCAACGACACGTTCACGTCGCTCATGTTGCTATGCTTGCCATGATGACACGCTTAATTTTAACGGCAAGCCTTTTGCTGCTTTGCGCGCCCCTGAAACTTCTGGCGCAGGAGTCACAGGCCGACACCACGTCAACGGGGTCGGACATGCCCCTGTCCGAGGAAGCCCGCGCCCGTGCTTCGGAGGAGCCCCTGGTTTTGGATACACTGGAGGTGACCGCGGCTGGTTTCGCCTTTCAACAGGAAGTGACGCTACGCCTGTTGCGCACCGCGCTCGAACGTCCAAAAAGTCGCCGTCAGGAAAGTCGCGATGACTGGGTGTGCTGGATCGAAGAATCTACCGGTTCCAGCTTTAACTACCTCAATTGTGCCCGCAACGGAGATTTGTGGGCGCTGGAGCGGCCTTTTGGCCTCGAAGGGCCAACCATACCGGTGGCGGGCTATGGCACGATTCTTCGTAGTTCCCGGCCGGTCAACCGCTGGAAGCTGCAGCAGGCTATGGCCAGTTTGAACGGATCGCCGGAATTTGACACGGAGTTTCTGGCCCTGGCTCTGCAGGGGCAAAAGCCGCCGCGTGATATTCCAGATGACAGTGAACTGGATCAGTTTGCGGGGGCCTACGCAGCGGTAGCAGCCCTGCTTGCTCGTGGTAGCGATGAGTCCAGCCAAATCCAGAGTATCGAAGCGCAGGGTCTGACCCTGGAGCGTTACAACCGCATCGCGGAGCTCACTGAAATCTACCAATCGTTGGAAAACGAGGTGGCGGCGCGGCTGGAACGCTAGCTGTGTCCTTGCCAGTGGCCTTCGGGCCGCTGTATCTCAGGGTTGGGGGCGGTTGGCCCATGCATCTGTCAGCGCTTCGCTGTCGGTAAAAACCTGTCGAAGGGCGCTTAAAGCGCTTATGATTAACGGTCGCTTAGAACGGGCTCCGCAGGCAAAAAAATAATGAACATTGCTTCCCCGCACCACCGGCTAATCGTCGGATTTTTGCTCTTGCTGGCGCCGCTATGGACGCTGGCTCAGACCCCTGTGTCTGTCATGCCCCTGGGCGAAATGCTGGTTGATTATGAGCGGCGAGCACCGGCTGAGGTGGCGCCACTGAATCAGGCGGTCCTGTCGGCGGAGGTCAACGCGGTGGTGCAGGCAATCTATGCAGAGGTCGGACAGCCGGTGCAGGCCGGTGATCTTTTGCTGGCCTTTGATGCCCGGGACTATGAGCTGGAACAGGCCCGCGCGGAAGCACGACTGGCGTCCGCTCAAGCACAGTTGGAAGAAGCGCAGGAGAAGTTGCGGCGTGCCGAGCGGCTGGGTGCGAATCAGTATGTGTCCGTGGATGAGTTGCTCAGCCGGAAAACAGCAGTGAGTCTCGCCGAGGCGCAATTACAAGCTGATGAGGTGGCGTTGGCCGTGGCCCGGCGGCAGTTGCAGAAATGTCAGTTGCGGGCACCGTTCGATGGCGTCGTAGTGGCGCGTCCCGGTCAGCTGGGTAGCCTGGCCAGTATCGGCGCTCCGCAGCTGCATCTCACGCAAACGGACCAGATCGAACTGAATGCCCAGGTGCCTGCCAACCATGCGGACTCGCTCAGGGACGCACGTTCGCTGCTTTTTCAATCTCGTGGTGCGAGCTGGCCGCTGCAGTTGTTGCGGCTGTCTCCAATTATTGATTCGGCCCGGCGCACGCGCACGGCGCGCTTTGCTTTTCCTGATACGGCACCGGAGGTGGGGCGTGCCGGTGAGCTGGTATGGCGTGTTGCCGAAGGCCTGCTGCCGGCCAATCTGGTGAGTCGTCGGGAGGGGCAGCTGGGCGTATTCATTCATGAGCAGGGTCAGGCCGTGTTTTACCCATTGCCGCAAGCGCAGGAAGGTCGCCCGGTTGCCCTGTCACTGCCCGCAACCACCGAGATTGTCGTGACCGGCCGGGAGAAGCTGCAGCACGGCGATACGCTGGTGGTCAGCCGCTAGTCGGGGCACTGGGATATGTTCAAAAAGCTGCTGACCAACCATCCGCTGGTAAACATTCTGTTCACGGTGGTGCTGGTCATGGGTGCGCTGTCCTATTTCAGCCTGCCGCGCGAACAGGATCCGGAGATCAACTTCAATTGGGTGGTGATCAACACGGTGCTGCCCGGGGCCTCCGCCGAAGATGTTGAGCAGTTGGTTACGGGGCCTCTGGAGGACGCGATCCGCAGCGTGCAGGACATTCGCTGGGTCATCAGCACCACGCGGGAAAACTCATCCAATATCCTGATCCGCTTTCGGGATCTGTCGGACCGGGAGTTCGACAAGCGCATTAACGATGTGCGGCGCGAAGTTCAGGCCAAGGCCAACGATGAGTTGCCCCTGGAGGCGGAAGATCCCTACGTGCTGGAGGTCACCAGTTCCAGCGGCTATCCAACGGCTCTGGTGGTTGTTCAGGGTCAGGCCGATGATGAGGCGCTGCGACGCCAGGCGCGGATTGTGCGTGAGGATCTGGCGCGTCTGGCCGGCGTTGATCAAGTCAATGCGATCGGCCTGCGTGAACCGGAGCTGCACGTTGAAATCGATCCGCGGGAGTTGGCTTCGCGCGGCTTGCTGGCGACGGACATTGCTGACCCGCTGGGGCAGGCCTTTCGCGATGTGTTTGCCGGCAAGGCAGATGTCAGCGGAGATCAGTGGCTGGTGCGTCTGGAAGGGACCACCAATGACCCGGAGGTGCTGTCGCGCTTCCAGGTCAGTCCCCGGGGGCAGCCCGATACCCTGATTCCCCTGGGCGAAGTGGCGCAGCTGAAGCGTGGCCGTGAAGACCCCACCCAGCTGGTCGCCTATGCAGGTCAGCCGGCGGTGGGCCTGTCCGTCGTGAAAGTGGCATATACCAATACGATCACACTGTTGGATGACATTAATGTCTATCTGGAACAGAAGAACGCTCAGCTGGCCGGCTCCGGTATCCACCTGATCCTCGCCGATGACCAAACGGTCACCACGCGCAACGCGATCAGCATTATGCAGACCAATGCGCTTCTGGGGCTGGGGCTGGTGTTGGTCGTTTGCTGGGTATTCCTGGGCCTGCGCATCGCGGCCATGGTGACCTTGGGCATTTTGTTTTCGATTGCCGGCACCTTCTGGGTGCTGCTGTTCACGGGCAATACGCTGAATGTCTCCGTGCTGCTGGGCATTGTGATTGTGCTCGGCATGCTGGTGGATGATGCGGTGGTGGTGGTTGAGGCCATCTATTACCGATTGCAACGAGGCATGGACGGGCTCGAGGCGGCGCTGGCGGCGCTGCGTGAGGTGGGCTTGCCGGTGACTTCGGCGGTCATGACCACCATGGCGGCGTTCCTGCCGCTCATGTTGCTGCCCGGTATCGTGGGCAAGTTCATGTTTGTCATTCCCTTTGTGGTCACGGTTGGGTTGGCCGTGTCCTTGATTGAAGCGTTCTGGATTCTGCCCTCACACGTCATGTCACTGCGCGGTAATGCTGCCGGTTCACCACGACGTCCAGCAACGCCGAGAAACAGCGTGCGTGCGCGCTGGACGCATCGCATTCGAATCCGCTACACGAAGATGCTGTGCTACGTGATGCGGCGACCAATTCGTTTTCTTAGCGCCGGGGCCCTGGCTTTTCTTCTGGCGCTGTCCGCCGTGGCATCGGGTCAGATCCGCATGGAGTTCTTCCTCGCCGACCCGGTTCGTCTGTTCTATGTGAATCTGGATATGCCGGCGGATGCGTCCATCGAGGAAACGCTGCGTCAGGGACAGCTGCTGGAGCGGGAAGTGCTGGCGCGCCTGGCGCCGGAGGAAATTCGCGCGGTTACCGTTAACGCGGGCGTCAAGTTCACCGATACGGAGATGCTCTACGGCGACCAGTATGCGCAGGTACAGGTATCGCTGCAGCCGGTGAAATCCGGCATGCGGGATGTCTACCAGGTGGTGGCTGACCTGGAGGCGCCGGTGCTGGCCACACCGGTGGACGGCGAGGTGAGCTTTACCGTGATTACCGGCGGCCCACCCACGGCCAAGCCCATCAGTGCGAAGGTGCGTTCTGACGACTTTGACGAACTGCGCGCGGCCACCGATGCTCTTAAGAACCTGGTGCGTAACATACCTGGTACACGCAATGTGACCGACAACGAGGTGCCCGGCCGGGCCGAGTTGGTGCTGGAAGTAGATCACAAGGCGGTACGCCGGGCCGGGCTCACACCCGGAGAGGTGGCGCGCCTGATGCGCTTGCATCTGGATGGTGAGGTGGTGGCGTTTTTCCGTGACCGTGGTGAGAAGGTAGAGCTGCGCGTGCGGGGCCTGCGGCCGGACCGAAAGGACATCCGTTCTGTGCTGAATGATCCGATTGCACTGCCTGCGGGCGGCGTGACGACTTTCGGGGCATTGACGCGCGAACGCTTCAGTCGGGGACGCGGAGCGATCCAGCACTACAACTATCGGCGCGCACTGACCGTGGAAGCGGATATTGATCCCCTGGAAACGGACACGGTGGCGGCCAATGAGGCGCTATTGGAAGGTTGGGAGACGCTGAAGTTGCAGTTTCCCAATACGGACATTGACCTGTCCGGGGAATTGGATGATATCCAGGAAAGCCTGGACGCCATGTTGGGGCTGTTTGTCTTCGGGCTGGGGCTGATTTATCTCATTATTGCCACCCAGTTTCGCTCCTATTTCCAGCCTTTTCTGATTCTGGCGACCGTGCCCATGGCCTTTACCGGTGTGGTTTTTGGCCTTCTGGTCACGGGTAACCCGCTTAGTCTTTACACGCTCTATGGTGTGATCGCCCTGACCGGAATCGCTGTTAACAGCGCCATCGTGCTGATTGATGCGGCCAATGCGCGTATCAAGGCGGGCATGCGCCCTTTGCATGCGACCGTTTATGCAGCGCGCCGGCGGGTCATTCCTATTCTTATGACCACCACCACGACGATCGCCGGGCTGTTTTCACTCGCCGCCGGGCTGGGCGGCAAGTCCCTGGTCTGGGGCCCGGTTGCCTCATCCATTGTTGCCGGTCTGGGTGTGGCCAGCCTGCTGACGCTGTTTATGATTCCCACGCTCTACCGGGTGTTCCAGCGCGGGCATGGCGGTCGTGAGTTTCAACGGGTACATGGCCAACGCAAGCGCTATTAGTCGCCCGGGCGAGCGGTATCTGACTGCGGCTTGTGCGGCAGTTAGAGCCGCTATGAGCTTTGCCCGTGCGTGAGATTCCCCTGGCCGTATGGCGCCTCATGGTGGCTTATGCATTCATGATGGGTGGTACCGCGCTTACGGTGCTGATTGCTGGCATTATCAGCCTGGATCTGGCGCCGGCTGCAGGCCTTGCTACCTTGCCGGTCGCCTTGACGGTGGTGGGTGTGGCTGCCTCGACCTTGCCGACGGGGCGTTTGCTCGACCGTTTCGGGCGTCCGCCGGTCTTTATCGCCTACGGCGTGCTGGCATTGCTGGCGGCCTTGCTGTGTGCCTATGCACTCTGGATCAGCAGTTTCTGGCTCTATTGCCTGGCCGCGCTCGCTATGGGCTGGGCTGCAGCAGCCGGGCATCAGTACCGTTTCGCGGCGCTGGAGCAGGTGCCCGCGACGCTGGCACCACAGGCGACCTCCGTGCTGCTGCTAGGGGGCATTCTCGGCGCCTTCATTGGTCCGGAGTTGGCGGTGCGGGGTAAAACCCTAATGGCAGTTCCCTATGTGGGTTCCTACCTGTTGCTGGCGGCTGCCTATGCGGTTGGCATCGCCATCATTGCCTTCCATCGTGA
>JAOZKI010000011.1:6150-19990 GCA_029935455.1 Lysobacterales bacterium
TCCCCGCTCGCTGCTGAAGCGCAGGCATCTGCTGAGCGGCCACTGGGCGTCATTCTGCGTCAGCCGGTGCTGCTACTGGCTATCGGCGCGGGCGCTGCGGCCTACGGGGTGATGACCTTTATCATGACCGCGACGCCAATTAGCATGCACAGTCATGCTGGCCACAGCCTCGAGGCCACCAAGTGGGTGATCCAGTCACATATCGCTGGTATGTATCTGCCGTCATTGGTTTTTGGTTTGCTCGCAGCCCGCTTCGGATTGAGACGGCTCCTCTGGGCGGGCCTGGCGGCCTTCCTGTTAACCCTGCTCATTGCCCTGGCAGGGCAGGGCTTTATGAACTACTGGCTGGCGCTGGTACTGCTGGGTATCGGCTGGAACTTTCTGTTTCTCGCTGGCACCAATTTGCTGCCCCGGGGTTATCGCCCTTCAGAGCGGTTTCGTGTGCAGGCCGTCAACGATTTTCTGATCTTCTCAGTGCAAGCCCTGGTGGCGTTGGGTTCTGGCTGGTTTCTTATGCAGTTCCAATGGCCCGGTGTACTCGCGGCCGCAGGCCTGCCGGTGGTGCTTTTTGCCTGGCTTCTTCTGTTCACACAGGCTTTTCATGAACGCGGCTAAATTGTTAGCTGAGATGCGCTGCTAATGCGCTAAAAATTGATGCATTACAGTGTCTTAGAGATTGAAAAAAGTTTGATGCTTTCTCCTGAAAAGCGTCGTACACTGGAGCAAAGCCGGATGGGTCCGGCAGAGAAAAGGTCATGAGTTCAATCAGTCAACACGTCACGAATAGTCGGGATCTGGACGCGCCCTTGCGCGACGCGTCCGTTCGTATCGAACCGCGCTGGTGGACCGGTAAACCGGCCCTGCGCTCCGAGCTTTTTACCATTGACTGTAGCCGCTTTGACATGGACCGCGAAATCGCGGACCAGAGCGGTGATTTGGCTGAACGAATGCGTGGCATGTGGAACGATGTCGGCTTGGTCTACCTGCGCAATACGGGGCTGACGCGCCTGCGTGATATGCGCCATGCGGCGAAGCTGGTGATGGATGCGGAGATGACCTATACCGCAGGCGCCAATCCGCGTGGGGAGCATGAGCCCAACGTCTATGAGGTTGGCGCGCCGCTGGAAGCCTGGCTGCACTATCACCACGAGATGGCGTACGTGGGCAAAAGCACACGCATGCTGTCTTTCCTGTGCCACAAAGAGCTCCCGGGGCGCGGTCATACCTATTTCTCGGATAATGTGCAGGCAACCGACGCGCTGCTAAAGACCGAATTTGGTCAGCGGTTGCGAGACAAGGGGCTGTGTTACCACCGTGACCTTACGGATCAGGAGCATTTCCGGGGTAAGGAGGAGATCGGTGTTTATAACCACTGGCAGCGCTCTTTCTCTACTCAGGATCCGCATGAGGCGGAGGCACTCGCGCGCGAACGCGGGCTGGTGACCGAGTGGGGGCCAAATCGCCTGTTGAAAACGCGTTATTACGTGTCAGCTTTTGAGTATTTTCCCTATCTCGATCGCAACCTGCTTTTTGCCAGCGTGGCTGACCACTCCATGTGGTTCGATGCCTGGCCCAAGGTCTCGCATCTGCCCCATGATCAGCGGCCCTTGAAGCTGACCTATGGAGATGACACGGAGCTTTCCCAGCGCGACTGTGAGGAGTTTGTGGCGGTTTACGATCGCTTTGGCATCCCCGTGGATTGGCGCGTTGGCGATGTGGTGGTGTTTTGTAACTACCGCTTTGCCCATGGGCGCCCGTCGATTCATCTTAAGCCCGGTGAGCAACGGGTGCTGGGCGTGTTGCTGGGTGAGACCTTTGACCGCGTTGGGGATCTGCCCGGCAAGTGGTAGGGCCGGCGCTGACGGTACTGCTGGCCACGCTGCTGCTGTGGCCAGTCGCTGCGAAGGCTGACGACCCGGCGCCGGAGCTGCCGGCTCTGCGCATGGCCGAGCTGGCGCGTTGTAGCGCAGGGGATCAGGTGCTGGCGCCTTGTCCCATTGGCTACCGCCTGGCTGGGCGCCCACTGGGGTCCGGTGCGCCCATCATGCTATTTCCCACCTGGTATACAGGTACCACGGCCGAGCTTTGGGAGGCAGGCTACGTGGGTTCCGGTGCCATTGCCGATACGGATCACTACACGGTCATTCTGGTCGATGCACTGGCCAACGGCGTATCGGCATCACCCGCGAATCATCCGCAGGGGGCATCGGCTTTCGCCACGCTGACCATTGGCGATATGGTGAAAAGCCAGTACCAACTGCTGCGAGAGGCACTGGATATAGAGCAGCTGGATGTGGTGTTGGGTGTCTCCATGGGCGGCATGCAGGCGCTGGACTGGGCCGTGCGTTATCCGGATTTTATGCACACGGTGGTCGCCATCGAAGGTACTCCCTGGCCCACGGCTTGGGATCAGCTGAACTGGGACGGAATGCTGGATACCATGGCGAGCTTCGATGGCAGCGAGCCAAGCCGCGCGCAGGTCTCACGTCGACTTGCACGCCAGGAGGCGCAGGTCCTTTGGTCGCCGGATTACTTTGTCTCCATGGTCGGTGAGCGCGATGCGCAACAGTGGCTGGCGGACTTCGATGGTGGGCGTAGCGCCAGCGATATCATCAATCATCAGGCGCAGTTGCGCGCCTCACGTCGCCATGACGTGGGCCGGCTTGCGGGCGACAGTCGCACGCAGGCGGCGCGGCGTGTGCAAGCGCGTCTGCTGGTAGCGGTCTATGCGCAGGACCACTATGTGCATCCGGCCCCCTCGCAGGTTTTTGCTGAGGTCGCCGGCGGTGAGCGCTGGCTGTCCTCCAGCAGTTGCGGCCATATGGCACCGAATGCGGAATGCGAGCAGTCACGGCTGCGCGACCGCATCCATGACTTCTTGCAGGTTCAGAATTGAGCCATAGTCTGTAGCTTCTCCCCTAGAGCCTCGTGCACGCCGTTACGGCGCGCAGATGGCTATTCATAGCTGCATAACAAGCACACGGGGAAGATGATGAAACGATTGACACAGTCACTATTGCTGCTGGCCGGAGCCATGCCAGTCCTGGCTTGGGCTCAGTGTGAGTATGAATACGAAATTGACACCACGCGGGATCTAACGGATAGCAGCCTGCTACAAGTGCGCGCCCAGGCGGGGGATCTTTGGGTGAGGGGAGTCAGTGGAGATCAACTGCGCGTGCGCGCCCGAATCTGTGCGTCTGAGGCCGATTGGGCCGTCGCTGATCGGCTCGTGATCCGTGACGGTGAGTCGCCGCAAGTGGCCGTGAAGGCGCCAAAGCTGGGTAGCCAGTGGACTTGGCGCGCCAAGGATTACTTCTATGTAGATTTGACGCTGGAGGTGCCGGCTGGGCTGCGTCTGGACATAGAAGACAGCAGTGGTGACGTAGAGCTGCTGAATACCGGACCGGTGGCCATTGAGGACAGCTCGGGTGATCTGCGCATCAATGGCGTCACGGGTGCCGTGAACATCCGTGATTCCTCGGGGGATATTGAGGTCATGGAAATCGTCGGTGATGTGACCATTCCGAACGATAGCTCAGGGGATATCGCCATCAGCGAAGTGACCGGGGCAGTGAGTGTGAGGGACTCTTCCGGTGATATCCGCTTTGCTGATATCACCGGTAATGTCACGGTCGTGAATGACAGTTCCGGAGCAATCTTCGGGCGCGACATTAACGGCTCCGTGGAGATCGCTCAGGACAGCTCCGGGGATATCCGCTTTGAGGATGTCACGCAGGACTTTATGGTGGTGAGTGACTCGTCGGGCGATATCCGGGCAAACCGCATTGGCGGAGATTTTACCGTGCAAAACGATAGTAGCGGCGGCATTTCACACCGCGAGGTGCGCGGCCAGGTCTCCATTCCCGGCGACTAGCCGGTTCCTGCCTGGCTCACGGCTGCGCCGCTGCGGTGGCGCAGCAGTTCCTGAATACACATCCAGGCCGGCGTGCCGGCCACCGATCCGCAAGGATAGGTCGAGGAGCCGCACAGCGATACGCGTTCCATATCTCCGAAGCGGTAGAACCGTTGTTGCGGGTCCGAGCAGTAGCCGCGCTCTGCGAACAGCTGGCCAGGCGCCAGTTCCGTGTGCTCTAGGTTGCCGCCGGGAAAGCCGAAACGTTGTTGTAAATCGCGTGGCGTCAGCAAGCGCGACCAGGCCAGATCTTCCGGATTTTCTATGAGCGGGAGAAGCCGGCCGATCACATCCTGTTCGACAGCGGCGAGTTGCTCACCGCTTTGGCCCAGGGCAAGATTTTTAAAGAATACCGCGAGCCGGTCGTAGTTTTCCTGCAGGCCCTGTTGGCGCATGGCTGCCCCTTCGCAATAGACCTGATAATAGCCTGGCGCGTAGTCCGTCTTGCCATCCAAAACAGCCAGCGTGGCCTGTTCAAAGGCAGCCAGTGAATCAACGGCAAACAGAAAGCGAAAGGCGGCGTCGGAGTCCGCTGCGGTGGAGCCGTGTTTCCAGCGCACCGGGCGCCGGAACAGAAGGTTCAGCTTGCCAGCGCTACCGAGTACGCGCTCTTTGGCCGTGCGCTGCGCGAGCGGTTCGTTACCGGTCAGGCGGCTGGCGGTGACCGGATCCGTCGCCAGTACGAGTTCATCGAAGGGCAGGGTACCGGCGCTGCTGTGGACTGTGCCGGCGTCGACATCAATGCCATCAACGTGGCAGCCAGTATGGATTTGCACCCCCATTTCGCGATTCAAGTCCGCTAGCGTGCGCGTTACCTGCCAGATGCCGCCGCGCACAAAGCCGTAGTAGCTGCCGAATACGGAGCCGGAATCCATCATGGGGATGGTAAAGGCCGTGCCCGGCTCGCGTAAGGAGACCGGGCTGGATTCGGTCACGGTCATGGCCATATACAAACGGGTACGCTCAGCGGTCAGGTAGTGGGTGAGCAGCTGCTGCGCGCTGCCGCTAATCCACAGCGCGGTAAGCTCGGCCCCCAGTGCCGCCTCGGCGGCCTCCAGCGTGGGTGCATGGCCCGTGGCGTAGCCTTGCTGCAAGAAGCGAACCACCCGATCCTCATCGGCGCGGAATTTTGCCAGATCGCCCCTTTCACCGAAGCGCTGTCGGAATTCCTGGTCCAGGCGCTCCGGGTCGCGGTAAATCCAAGCCGGTTCCTGTTCCTGGGGAAAATGCACCAGTTTCGGATGGGTAGGTGCCCAGGCCTGCAGGCGGTTGGCCAGGCCGGTTTGTTGCCAGACAAAATCCTGCATGAGGCCCAGCACGGAAGCACCCAGGGCATAGTCATGCTGTTGCCCTTCCAGCTCGGCGGTAGCTGCCACGCAGGCGCCACCCACTTCCCCATGCCGTTCCAGCAAGGTAACTTGCCAGCCCTTTTGCTGGGCCAGATTGGCAGCCACCAGACCGTTGATGCCGGCGCCAATGATAACCATGCGTCCTAGCTTCTGCATGTGGGTATCTTCGCGGTGAAACCATGACGGTAGCACAGGCGCGCTTTCGCGAGCTACGCGGATTTGGCACACTGATCAGAACCGACCGGGAGTGATCATTTGTCTAGCATTGACTTGGATGTAAACGCATCGCGCGTGACCCCTTCGCCCTTTGACCGCTGGCAGACCATAGCTTTCGGAATTGTGCTGACCCTGGTGGGCTACAGCGTGATGGTTGGCGTGCCCGTGTTAACGACTGCCTGGGTGGAGCAGCTGGGCTTTAGCGAGCCCCAAGCTGGTCGGGTAGCTGGGGCAGATCTCGGTGGTCTCGCCCTGGGGTCGGTAATGAGTTCCCTGGTAATGGCCCGCTGGAACCGGCGTTGGCTGGCAGTGCTGGGCATTGCCATCGCCATGCTGGCCAACGGCTTGTGCTTGGTGGTTACCGCTTATGAGCCAACCTTGTGGTTGCGCGTGCTCGCCGGCGTCGGCAGCGGTATTCTCACGGCGGTCGGTGTGGCGACACTGGGGGGCTCAAGTCGGCCGGCCCGCGCTTTCAATTTCATGTTATTTGCCTTTGCTTTCTCCCAGGCAGCGGAGCTCAAGGTGCTCCCTATGTTAAGTATGTCAGGTGTTTACACAGTTTTTCTAATGTGTTTTATACTTTGCCTGCCGCTGCTCTACTGGATTCCCACCGCACCGCTTCCCGGTGAGCGTCGCAGTGATGCGGCGGTGGCAGCGGCGCGGCGCTTGCCAGGCTATTTGCCCTGGGTCTGTCTGGCTGCCATTTTCTTCACCTACGTCAATATTGGTACCTACTGGGTCTACATTGAACTGGCCTCGCTGGATGCGGGGATCGATGCTGACTGGGTCGGTAATTTGCTGGTTTGGGTGTCCCTGGGCAGCCTGGTCGGTTGCCTGATCGCCACGGTGCTTAGCAACCGTTTTGGTCTTGCCCGGCCATTGCTGGTCACGCTGCTGATCATGACCGCCATCGTCGGTATCCTGACGCTGGAGATCAATCCGCTGCATCTGTTTATCAGCCTGGCGAGCTTCAACGTGCTGTGGATTTTCATCGATGTGTACCAGATGGGTACGGTAGCGGTGATTGATCGCTCCGGCGCCTTCGCGTCCCTGATGCCCGGCGCTCAGGGCTTGGGGCAAATTGTCGGCCCCTACCTGGCTGCCGGCATGTTGAGTGCCGGCTGGGGCTACAACGCGGTGTTCGCCCTGTGTGCCACGGCTGCATTTCTCGGCATGCTGGTCTATCTGGGCATGTATCTGGGGGTGCGGCGCGAGGTGCCGCAATTGGTAAAAGACTGCGACTCGGATTAGATGCTGAAACCAGCGAGAATTGGCGGGCTGTGCACGTGACGCTTTGGCGTGTGACGGCAGGCCAGGGAGGACACCATGAGCGCCCAACTGATTGACCTCAGTCAATCGCCATCACTGATCAATCCCATCGTGGCGGAATTGCGCGATGTGCATGTGCAGGGGGATCCCTTGCGCTTCCGCCGTAATATTGAGCGCCTCGGTATGCTCATGGGTTATGAGATAAGCCGGACACTGGCCTATGAGAAGCAGCTCGTGGCGACGCCGCTGGGCGAGGTCAGTGTGCCCATGCTCAGGCAGCAACCGGTCCTGGCAACGGTTCTCCGGGCGGGCCTGCCCCTGCATGCGGGCCTGCTAGAGGTCTTTGACCGGGCGGATAACGCGTTTGTTTCCGCCTATCGCAAGCATGAGGGTGACAGCGATGCATTCGAGGTTGAGATCGAATATCTGGCCTGTCCCGATTTAAATGGACGCACGCTGATTCTCTGCGATCCCATGCTGGCCACCGGCAGCAGCATGGTACTTGCCTGGGAAGCCCTGCAGGCTCGAGGCATGCCTGCGGACCTGCATGTGGCGGCGGTCATTGCCAGCCGGCAAGGGGTGGATACGCTGTGTGCCGCCTTACCCGCTCAGGCAACGGTGTGGGTGGCGGCTGTTGACGACACCCTTAACCACAAGGCCTACATTGTTCCCGGCCTCGGTGATGCGGGTGATCTGGCCTTTGGGGAAAAGCTCTAGCGCGTCGAGCTCATAGCGTCAGGGTCTGCCATAGCAGGCGCAAGGCCAAAGCAATCAGCACCAGGCCGAACAGGCGCTCCAGCCAAACGGAGCGCGCCTGCAGCCAGGGCAGCCAGCGTGGGTTGGAAAAGCCCCAGGCAACGATTCCATACCAGGCCGCGTCAATCACCATCGCGGTGGTTGCATAGAGCAGTCGCGCAGGCAGGGAGCTGTCTGGGCTGATGACCTGACTGAACAGGGCGATAAAGAACACGGCAATTTTCGGGTTGAGGAAGACCACCAGGAAGCCGTCGCGGGCCGCGTTACCTGAACCGCCATCCTCGTCCAACGCCAGTGGTTTGACGGCGCTGGCACGCAAACCCTTCCAGCCCAGCCACAGCAGATAGGCCGCACCACCCCATTGCAGCCATTGAAATAGGCTTGGTGAGGCAATGATCAGATAGGCCAGTCCGGAGATACAGGCTAGGGCGTAGAAGCCGATTCCCAGCGCATGGGCGAGGGCAGCGGCGAGGCCGTGACGGCGCCCGCCCGCCAGCGTATGGCGTAAAACCACCGCCAACGACGGGCCGGGGGACATGGCGCCCAGCGCACAGATGGACACCACGGCCAGCCAGGTCGTGAGATTCACGGCTTGCGCTGCTGCAGGGTAAGCATGTCGCTATGCTAGGCGTCACCGTTAACTCCCACAAGCCTGATGAGCGTGCAGCATGGATTCAACCTGCCTTAAGGCCCGGTTTCCATGGCATGCAGGTCGACCACCGGTCGTCTGGGGTGGGGCGGAAACGCATGCCGCCGCGTGTCACGCTTGCGCGGGATTACAGGTGCCCAGTCCGGCGCGCACGGGGGCAGCGACTCACCGGCCGTCCATGCGCTAACATGAGGTCTCTGTTGCTCTGGAGTAGCTCTATGACTTTACGTGCTTTACTGGCTCTTGTGCTGGCGAGCCTGGTAGTTGCCTGCGCTCAGCAGACCTCTTCAACTGCCGTGCAGGATACGGAAGCCCCACGCGCTGGAAGTTTTATCTGGCATGATCTGATCACCGATGATGTTGCGGCCGCCAAAGCCTTCTACGGGCCCTTATTTGCTTGGCGTTTTGAGCAGCGTGAGCTCGCTGACGGTCGTCCCTATACGCTGATCCTTAGCGGTGATCGCTACGTCGGTGGCATGGTCGAACTGGCTGATCCGGACACGGGCGAGGATTACTCCCGCTGGATAGGTTACTACGCGGTGGATGACCTGGATGCGGCAACAGCCGCCACTGTTGCCGCAGGCGGCACGGTCGCGGTGGCACCGCGTGAGCTGGGAGACTTTGCCCGGGCTGCCGCGGTGCTTGATCCGGAGGGCGCTGTGGTGGGCTTGATTGAGTCACAGCTGGCTTACCGGCCGCGCAGCTGGGCCGACAGCAAAGGACAGATTGTCTGGAACGAACTGGTGGCGGCGGATGCGGCGACGGCAGGGGATTTTTATCTTTCACTCACGGGCGGCACCGTGGTGGACGAGCAGCGCCCCCGGGGCGTCTACCGCACGCTCCAGCACCAGGGTCAGGCACAGGCGGGCATCATGCAGCGCCCGGCTGATGAAGTGACGCCGCTATGGCTGAGTTACTTCGCGGTCAGCGATGCAGGCCTTGCAGCGCAGGCGGCTGAGGACAGCGGTGCCACCGTATTACTGGCACCCACGACAGACGTGCGCGAAGGAAATATTGCGGTGATTACGGACCCCAGCGGCGCCATTTTGGCGTTGCAGTCCATGACTCAAGGAGCGTCATCATGAAAAAGCGCTGGCATAAGATCGCGACCGTTACGCTGCTGCTCTTCAGTCTGGCGCTGGCCGGCTGCAGCGGTAATGTCGGTGTTGGCATGAACGTGGGTATTCCCATTGGCAATCACGGCTATATCAGCGTGGGCGGCCACAACTGGTATTAGCTAAGGAAATGACGATGCGGTGCCGCGGGCGGTTTTTCCGCTCGCTGCAAGCACTTGACGGGTTCTGGTTTAGGCTCGCGCCATGATGGTTCTGTTTTTAATGGGTTTGGTGGTCGCCCTGGTGTATGCACCTGCCTGGTGGGTGCGTCGCGTCATGCGCCGCTACAGTCAGCCGGCGGAACGCTACGAATCTACCGGGGCCGAACTGGCTCGCCATCTACTTGATGAGCATGGGCTGCAGGCGGTGCCGGTGGAGGAGACGGATCGGGGCGATCACTACGATCCGGTGATGCGCACGGTACGACTGGCGCCAGAGCGCTTTCATGGCAAGTCGCTAACAGCGGTTACCGTCGCCGCCCATGAGGTGGGCCATGCATTGCAACATGCGGGTGGCTACACGCCACTGCTGTGGCGTACGCGCCTGGTTCAGTGGTTACAGCCCCTGGAGCGACTCGGTGCATGGGTCTTGCTTGGCGCGCCGCTGCTGGCGGTGCTGCTGCGCTTGCCGGGCGTTACGCTGCTGCTGATTCTGGGTGGTTTGATGACGCTGGGGACGTCCACGGTGGTGCATATGGTGACGCTGCCCACCGAGTTGGACGCCTCTTTTGCCCGCGCCATGCCGCTGCTTAGGCGTCCGGGCATCTTACTCGCGAGCGATCACTACCATGCCCGCAGGATCCTTTGGGCCGCAGCGCTCACCTACGTCTCCGTATCGTTGATGAGCTTGCTCAACGTGGCACGCTGGTGGGCGCTGGTGCGACGCTAGCTTGAGCTTTCCAGGTGCTCTCGAACGACACTGGCCAGCAAAGCGGTACTGACCAGGGCCAGAACCAACAACAGGGCGCCGTGAATCTGAATGAAAATCTCTGGTGCCCCTTGCCAGCGGGGTTCAAAGACCGCGCCAGCAAGACACAGCGCAAGCAATCCGAGTAGACCGTAAAAAAGCTTCATTAGACGTGTGCCGACAAGTGTGTATTGCTACTATGAGCGGCGATTTGCAAAAGCGCTTGCTTATTACGGACGACAAGTTGACTGAACCGTCCCCGGTGATAGGTCGGGTGTTAAACAAGAAAACAGTGCGCCGGTGCGCCATGAAGACAAGTGTTCCCCAGCTAATGAGAATCATGTCCCCCATCACCCCATCAAGATGGCTTGCCACACGGCGGGTGCTATGGGGCTTCTGTCTGTTGGTTTGCGCGTTCTCCCCGGTGCCAGCGATGGCTCAGGTTCCGGCCTTGAGCTATGAGGGGCTGGCGGCAGAGCCGCTCATCGGTGAGGTGTTTTGTCCGCTGGTTAAGTTCAGCAATGTGGACAGCACGCCGGGCTATGGGCCCTACTATCTGGTCACTACGCCGCCCGAGGTAGAGGTGGTATCGGGTATCGACTTTCTTGATGTTCCCATACCCGTTGAGGACCTGGGCAAGATCAACAACACGGGCGTGGTGATAGATCCCATATCACAACGCCCCGTGCCAGGGGTGGAAGGTGGCGGGGCCTTTCTCGTTCGCTTGCCTGTTGGTTCCGTGCTGGAGGGCCAGCCGGCGTTGGTTGCAGAGGCCTGCTTGCGTGTAAAAGAGGGCGCAGAATTGGGGGTGCCACTGCTGGTCGAGTTTTTGCCGGGCTTTGAGTTTGGGGACTCTCCAACTGGTGATAATGGGCCGGTTACCGGGCCTGATATCGATTCAGAAAGCATCACGCCTCAGGTGGCGCGTCTGGATAAAGAAGCGCTAGTGGCCGAGGGAGAACGGCCGCCGGGGCCTTCTCATAGCTTCGATTATCGCTTTACTGTTGACCTGTCTGATGGAATCCAGATCTTTAACTTTCAGCTACGAGATACACTGCCGCCGGAACTGCAGTGGACAGGGGACCCCATAACGGTTGCTGCGGCCCAGGGTATCTTGTGTCTGCGCGCGCAGCAGCCCAATGCGCCCCCGGTATCCGGTGGCAATCTGAATATCACCTGCGTTTCCATTACCGGCACGGCCTCGGAAGAGGATCTGGTGGTGACTTTGCCCGTCTACATTACCGATATCCTGGACGAGACGGCTACGCCCACAAGCGCTGATCCTGGCCTCGATCGCATTATCAATAACGAGGCTGAGATTGCATTTGAATACGGCGGTGTGAGCTATGACCAGGTGGACGCGGAGGTCGTTCGGGCCGTGCATGTGGCGGTTCATAAGACGGTGACGCCATGGACCGTTGCGCCTGGTGAGGAACTGGAGTTTTCTATTCGATTTCGCGTCACCGACTATGACAGCGATGACAGCCTCACGCAGCTGACCTTCAGTGATGATCTGGATGATGGGCTTGGTTTTGTGCCGGGCAGCGCGGAACTGGTGTTGGATGGTGCGCGCGTGCCATTTCCCCCCGATGCGGTACTGAGTACCGCAGCGGGGACCCGTTTGGAGTGGGATATTGCCTCGCTGGCCGGCGTGACGGTTGCAACGGGAGCCCGGGGCCGGGTCGTGTACCGAGCCGAGGTGCTGCAGGTCTTCAGTGATGGCAGCCCGGTTGCGGCAGAGGATGTGCTTGGTAACTCGGTGAATAGCGGGTTTACGCATTCGGATGGCGCCAGCGATACCAATGGTTCGCGTGCCGATGCAAGCGTTGAAGCGACCGTTTCTGATAAGACGCTGCTACTTCCGGCACCGGCACCCAATTCCTTTAAGCCGGGCGATGAGCTTACCTTCCGTCTGCAGATGGATGTTCCTTCCGGCGACACCTTTGATGTGGTGCTGACGGACTATCTGCCTTTGCCCGCTGCTTTTGTCACCGACCCGTCAACGCGCTGGTCGCTAGCACCGCCACCGTTTCTACAAAAACAACCGGCGGTTTCCACAGATGCCAGTAACAATTCAATCCGATTTGATTTTGGCACCATTAGCGAACTGACCGGTGCGGCGGTCGCTGTTGACCTGACGATTCAGATCACTGATCAGCCCTTTTCAGATGGTTTGTTCCTGACCAATCTGCTGGAGGCCAGTAGCACCAACTCAGCGGGTGAAGTGGATCGCCAGGCGCATGCGACGGAGTTTCGTGTCGGTGCGCCCGAGTTGCGCCTGACGCAGGGGGTTTATGCCATCGACAATCCCGCTGCGACCATCGTTCCCGCGCCGCCCGCAGATCCCTCACTGGCGCTGGTCGATTCCGATGCGGTTGATGTGGATGCCGCCGACCAGGTGACCATCGTCACAACGATCGAGAACATCGGTAGTAAATCAGCTTTTAATTTGCTGATTGATGCGCCCGAGAACCCCCAGTTGCAGTGTTTGGAACTGGGCGCGGCGGACGTGGTTAACGCACTGGGCACGCCGCTGAATTTTACCGGCAGCCGTTTGCGGGATGGTATTCTCATTGACGGTCCCTTGCCCGGTAACGACCAGGTGCCACCGGCGGGTGGTGCGCCCTTTGCCGACGATACGATATTGCTGACCCAGCGTTGCATCCTGGCGGCGGACGTGCGCGTCGGTGAGGACATTCTATCCACCGCCCGTGTGCTCTACAGTTCGACCCCAGGCTCGCCACAGCGCTTTCCCGAAAGCGTGGACGATGCGCGCCTTACCGTCGCGCTGCCCTCTATCGCCAAGCGCCGCGTCGCTGTTATTCCCAACTATTCCGGTGCCCCTGATACGGCGCATATCGGGGAGCTGGTTGAGTATGAAGTGGTCATTCGGTTGCCAGAGGGTGTGACGCCGGACGCCCAGTTTGAAGATCTTTTGGATCGCGGGCTGGCCTTCGTGTCGCTCAACAGCATTGACGGTGCGCCCGGTGTGAGCAGTTCGGAAGGCGCGTTTGACTCGGCCGTACTGGCCAACGCCGCCTTTGTGGCGGAGTCGCCCCAGACGCCGGACCTTGACCGACGGCTTCGAATTGGCCCCGGTAGCGCCGACTTCGGACTCGGCACGCTGACCAACAGCAACACCGATAACGGGGTCGATGATACCCTGACCCTGCGTTACACCACGACTGTGATCAACTGGTCCGGCAACGTCAGTGGCAGTGAACCGGCCAATTTGGCGCGGATCAGCTACCAGCTACCTGACCGTCGCGCTGAGACGCGCGTGGCGGCGGCGCCAATACGTGTTGTGGAACCGGTGATCGAAGTGAGTAATCGCTTTATTCCCACGACGGCTGATCAGGGTGCACCGGCCGCAATCAGCATTCAGGTTCGCCATGAGGGTGGCTCAGAAACTGATGCGTTCCAACTGCGATTAACGGATCTGTTCCCCTTCGGGGTTCGCGCCGACCCCAGCACGGTGATTACCTCGAATTGCAGCAAGGAACCGGATGGGATCACGGTAACGGAAAATCTGCTCCAGGTTTTGTGGGAGTTTTTTCCGCTGGGGGCGGAATGTACCATCGAAGTCCAGACCACCGGCCAGCCACCTTTGCCTGCCGGCGATCGCGTGCTCAACTGCGTGGATACGACCTGGGAAAGTCTGGATGAC
>JAOZKI010000011.1:20000-46085 GCA_029935455.1 Lysobacterales bacterium
ACCGGGATCCGCTGTTGCCAGCGCCGCCGAGTAATCCCTTGGGTGCAGAGCGTACCGGTACGGTGGCGGATCCGGGAGGATCTGCCAATAATTACCTGCGGCGAGATTGTGCTGAGCTCAAGATTTTTGGTGTCAGCCTGACCAAATTCGTTTCCGACAGCACGCAGCGTCATACCCGTTCCGATGCGGGTGTGGAAGAACTCGCCATTGGTGAGGAGGTTACCTTCACGCTGGCCGTGACATTGCCCGAGGACCCTGTTACGCAGCTCCAGCTTACGGAAACCATGCCGCACAAGGCGGTCGTCATGGAGGTGGTGGGAACCAAAGTCTTGCCGCTGCCAGCCGATAGCCGGCTGGATTTCTCTGATCCGTTGGCGCAATTCCCGCCGCTGGTCACGGTCAGTGATGACTATCGCGGTGATGGTCTTGCAGATACCGTGCTCTTCGATTTCGGTGGCCCGATCAGTAATGCCGTTGATGGTGTCGTGGATGATAGGGACCGTATTTTTCTGGAGGTGGTTGGCCGGGTAGTCGACCAGCCTGAAAACCGTTCGGGTGATGAGGAAGACAACGTCGCGCTGGTGACCTTCGGTGCGGGTATCGAAGCCAGTGATGTGGCGGCGGTGCGGCTGGTGGAGCCGGCTCTGAACCTGCTGAAACAGTCTGAGCAAGTGGCGGTGGAAGCGGGCGATGTGGTGACCTATGAGTTGTTGGTGGAACATCGTCTCGATTCCCGCGCCGACGCATTCGATCTGCTCCTGAGCGAAGAATTGCCTGCAGAACTGATTCTGGTGCCTGGTAGCAGCAAAGTTGGGGATATTTGTACTCTGCCGCCCGCAAGCGGTCCGCTGGAGTCGGCCACGGGCCTCAGTGTGGAATGGTCCTCTTTCCCGTTGGGCAACCAGTGCGTGATCGAGTTTCAGGCCCGGGTCAGCGATGTCGCCATTACCGGTTCCAGTATTCTCAATACGGCCACACTCGCCTGGCGTTCCCTGGACAACACTGTGACCAGCAGCGATGAACGGAACTATGCGGACCGTTCGTCCTGGGAGATCAAACTGGCGGATTCGAACATTAGCAAGGAATTGTTTGCTTCCAGTGTCCCGGAGACAGCCTCCGAGGCCCTGACCATTGGCGAGGAGGTCACCTTCCGGTTAAACGCTTTCTTCCCCGACGGTGTCACGCTGAACACAACGGTCAAGGATTTGCTGCCGTTTAGAAATGGCCAGCTGCAGTTGTTATCCAGTCGCCTAGTGTCCGTTGGGCGTGATCTGTCATTCAGCGAAGACGTCCGCCCCGGGGACCCGGGCATTGATTGTATTCCCAACTGCGAGCTTGGCGGCGTTGGCTTCCCCAATGTGGCTGAGTGGGATTTGGGTACGGTAACCAACGATCCCAGCCGCGAGACCTTTTTTGGTGAGCGCAATGGGAGCGTGGTGTTTGAAGTGATTGCGCTGGTAAAAGACCGTGATATTAACCAGGGGCGTCCGGAAGGCAGCGATTTGCTTCTTAACGAAGCCCTGCTTGAGGCCAACAAGCTGTTGTCCGGCGATGGGGCCAGTTTTTACCTGGTCGAGCCACGCTTGGCGCTGCGTCACAGAGATGATCAGGACCGCCAGCTGGTGCCGGTTGTGGCCGGCCAAACGGTCCCCGTGAGGCTCACCATCGAGCACCAACTGGACTCCTCCTCGGCGGCCTTCGATCTCACGCTGCGCTACCGTCTTGATCCGCGTGCCAGCTGGGTTGCCGATGACGCGCTCAGCAGTTCCTGTCTGGGCATCGGGGTGGACTCCAGTGCGGCCGATGAGGTGGTCTTTAGCTTCCCCTCGCTACTGCTATCGCAACGCGCCTGCGTGATCGATTTTCCCGTGCAACTCGCTAATGATCTGCCTGTCCCGGGCCTCTACGAGGATCGCAGCGAACTGCTGTGGCGATCGGCCCCTGATACCACGGAAGCTCGCGCCGGCACGGCGACTCGCCGGCTGGAGTATGTGGCCGGCGCACTGGCACGGCTGGAAAAGGAGGTGCTTTATAGCAGTGACCCCTTAACCGACATCGGCAGCGGGCCTGATGCCTTAACGCAGTTGGCAGTGGGTGAGCGGGTGAGCTACCGGCTGACCGCCACGATAGCTGAAGGGGTATCCCAAAATGTTGAGCTCACCGATCTCCTGCCTGCCAGTGCTGGCGCTGGACGTCTGCTGATTCAGGATGCGGCCGTTGGCTTTGTGGGTGCCAACATCAGTACCACGGGGCCTGGTGTGGCGCAGATCGATAAGATCAGCAACACGGTAAGCTTCGATTTTGGTGACGTGACCAATCTGGCCGATGGGGTCACCGACCGGGATGACGAGATTGAAGTCTACGTAAACGCCCGTGTAGATGATGAGGATGAGTTTGCGCCGGTTTTCGCCAATGTCGATGGCGCGCAGTTGCTCAATGAGGCGCTGCTTCGTTTTGACCTGCCAGCACCCTTGCCACCGGAAACCCGCAGTGCGAGCGAGCGGGTCGAGGTGGTGGAGCCGGTACCACTTCTAAACAAGTCGTTTGGCAGTGTGGTGGCAGGGCGTGTGACCGTTGATCTGCTCTTGCAGAACGATGGACGGGCGCCGGCTTACAGTGCGCGCATCAGCGATCCCTTCCCGGAAGATGTCTGGCAGGCGAACAGTATGCAAGTCGTTAGCGTGCCGCCCGGCTTTGAACTGCTACAAAGTTCCGCCGCTGGCGTGACGACGGTGACTCTGCGTCCCATCAATGAAACGATTGCGGTTTCACCAGAGCAGGTTCTGCTGCCGGGCCAGTCACTGGCCGTGAGCTTTACCATGGATCTCCTGGCTGATCCTGCAAGCAGTGTCCTTATCAATACCGCTACGGCGACGGTGTCTTCCCAGCCCCAGGCTGATCCTGAGGGGCGGGATTATACGGATCAGGCCAGCGACAGCCTCGCTGTGCCGGTGCTGGATGTGCTTAAGAGCTGGTCCAGCACCGATAATCCAGTGGTCCCTGGCAGTGACATTCTTTACACGGTCAGTCTGGTCAACAATGGCACGGCGGCTGCGACAAACCTTGTGATCAGTGACGTGCCTGATCCGCTTGGTACCTTTGTGGCAGGCTCCGTCGGTTCTTCGGATCCGGGTTTTACGGTTTCAACGGGCAATAGCTTGGGCGATCAGTTCATCATGGCTGCGTTTGCTGAGGTACCCGCTGGCGAGAGCTATCAGTTTAGCTACCGCGTTCAGGTGCCCTTTCCCTATGCGGCCGGCGTGCTGCAGCAGTTGACGAATCAGGCAGAGGTCACGAGCCAGGAGTTGGCTGCGGTGCTTTCTGATGATCCGGCGACGTCAGTGGCAGATGACCCCACTGTGGTTCCGATCGTTGCTGACCCTGTCATGGCCATTCGTAAGCAGGCCCTGTCACAGATTGCCGTGGCCGGTGGTACGGTGTTTTATCAGATTACCTATGCCAACAGCGGCAACCAAAATGCGACTGGGGTGGTGTTAAGAGAGACGGTGCCGGATACCAATACGGGATCCGGCGAGGTGTTTTTCTCCGCCGCCGATAGTAGCCCGGGCTGGTCCTGCCCTGATGGGTCAGGAGCAGGCACAAGCTGTGAACTGTCCATTGGGCCCCTCGCGGCCGCCGATGGTGGCGACGCAATTTTCGCCGTTAGGCTGGACTCTCCTCTAGAGCAGAGCGTTACCGCTGTCAGCAACACGGTTGTGATCAGCGATGACGGATTGAATACGGACCCGGCCAATTGCCTGCCGGATTGCCCACGTACGGATGACGATACAGTGGCTGTTCCGGTGCTGGCTGCGCCGGTACTGGAATTGGTTAAAGACGACGGCATCAGCTTCGCGGTTCCGGGGCAGCTGGTAACCTATACCTTGGATGTGGCCAACACGGGGGAGCAGGATGCGACCGGAGTCGTGCTCACCGAGCGTATTGGCCAGTTCGTGTCTTTTGACGCAGCCGCCAGCACACCGGGCTGGGACTGCCCGAACGGTGCCGGCCCGGGCAGCATCTGTAGCCTGGACGCGCCCGAGTTACCGGCCGGTGCTACGGCCCAAGTGCTTTTCGCGGTGCGTGTTGACCCGCGGCTGCCGGCTGGTGCTGAGCTCAGCAGAAACACGGCTTCCCTGCAGGATGACGGCAGTAATAGTGGTAACGGTGCGCCCATTTTCGCCCGCGCGGTGCATGAAACGCCTCTGCAGGCGTCTCCGGACCTCAGGATCAGCAAAAGCGATGGCGACGTAGACGGGCGTCCTGGTCTGTTGCTGTCCTACACGCTGGATTGGGCCAACGGCGGCAATCAGGCGGCCAGCAACGCAGGCATCACCGAGACGGTGCCCGTGGGCAGCCGCTATGCGGCGTCAGCCAGTCTGCCCGACCTTTGGGACTGCGCCGATGGGGACCCGGCCGGTAGCGTTTGCCAGCTGAGTCTGGGCACGGTGGCTGCAGGACAGCAGGGCATGGCCCGGTTTGGTGTGTTGATTGACGACCCCTTGCCGGCAGGTCAGGTGGATTTGGTCAACACGGTTCGCATCGAAGATGATGGCAGCAACGGTGCTGATCCTACGCCGGACAACAACACCGATACGGTGATGACATCGCTGAATTTGCTGCCACCGACAGGGCGTAAGCGGGCTGAAGATCTGGGTGAGGGGCGTATCCGCTGGACCATAAGCTGGTTCAATAATGCCAACCGTCGGGATCTGCCCATTTACATGCTCGATCCGCTACCGGCGCGGCAGCGCCTGGTGAGCGGCTCGCTGCGTTGTACCGCAGAGGGTGCCAGCCAGTGCACACAGTCGATCTATAACGCGACCGAGCGCCGCGTTGAGGTTACCGGCATACTGGCGCCCGATTTTGGTTTTCCCGACCTGACGCCGGCCTTCCTGTTGCGTAACGAGATTGTGGTCGTATTTGAGACGGAAAGTTCTGTCGCCAGTACGCGAGTTCGCAACGTGGCCGAAGCCTGTTGGGATGAGAACAATTCCGGTTCCGCAGTGGATGATCAGCAGTCTGGTCAGTCCTGTATTCCTGTCACTGCGCAACTGAATATTGCGGTGTCCGTACCTGCGCTTGGCGATGCGGGGCGTTGGCTTCTGGTGATGTTTTTCCTGGCGCTGGTGGTGATGCAATTGCGCCGCGTACGGCGAGGCTGAGTTTGATGGTTGAAGAAAATCTGTGGCGACAAAAGTTGCGTGCCTGGTTGACCCACCTGGGCCTGAGCGCCCTGGTGCTCACACCGATTATCGCGGTGATGGTCTTTATCTGGTATCCCACACCCTGGTTGGAAGTGCAGGGCGTATTGCCGATCATTGGTGTGCTCCTCGGCGTTGATCTGGTGCTGGGACCCGTGCTCACTTTTGTGGTGTACAAGAAGGACAAGCCCAGTCTCCGCTTCGATTTGACGGTCATCGTGCTGATACAGGTGCTGGCGCTGGCCTATGGTAGCTGGTCCATCTACAGCGAGCGGCCCCGTTACGTCGTGTTTGCCGTTGACCGCTATGAGGCTTTGGCAGAAAAAGATATTGACCCGGTAGCGGGGTTGACGGACCGCATAGGTCGTCTGCCGCTGCGTGGTCCCCTCTATGTGTTCGCGCAAATGCCCATGGGAGAGGAGTTTCAACGCTTTCAGGACAGCGTCATGTTCGGTGGCGCGCCCGATCTAGAAAGGCGTTCTGAATACTGGATTCGGCACGGTGATGCGCGAGAAGCGATTTTTTCACGCTCCCAGCCCCTGTCAGCGATTGCGGCTGCACATCCCGAGCATCGGTCTCTTATTGAGGGCTTGGCTAATCAGCTCGCGGCATCGCCAGAACAACTGCGCTATTTGCCTCTGGTCGGTAAAAAGCACGATTTTATAGCGGTACTGGATCCGGTGACCGCGGAAATAGTCGCCGTTGAGTCGGCCGGACCCTGGGTGTGGCAGGATTTTTCCGCGGACCCATGAATTTCACCGTTTGTTCTTTAAGATAGCCTTTCCATAGTACGAGGTAGTAAGGCGTGCAGGCAGCAAGTATCGAAAGCAAATTGCCTGGGTTTGGGACGACGATTTTCACCGTCATGACCCAGCTGGCCAATCAGCACAAGGCCATCAATCTGTCCCAGGGGTTCCCGGATTTTGATGGCCCCCAGCTGCTGCGTGATCGGGTGAGCTGGCACATGAATCAGGGCCACAACCAGTACAGTCCCTTACCGGGTATGCCCGCCCTGCGGGAAGCTATTGCCGCCAAAGTTGCGACCCTCTACGGCGCTCATGTAGATCCGGAATCGCAGATTGCGGTGACGCCCGGTGCCACGGAGGCCTTGGCTTGCGCTATTGGGGTGACTATTCATGCGGGTGATGAGGCGATCATCATCGATCCCGCCTACGATACCTATGACCCAGTGATTCGCCTAAATGGCGGGACGCCGGTGCATGTTTCCATGACGCCTGACTTTCGCATACCCTGGGACCAGATTGAGGCAGCAATAAGGCCGCAAACGCGTCTGCTGATTTTGAATTCACCGCATAATCCCAGCGGTTCTGCCTGGCAGGAAGATGATATTGCGGCGCTCCGGCGCGTGCTGGCGGGGCGAAATATCCATGTGCTTGCCGATGAGGTATATGAGCACATTGTCTTTGACGGACAGGCGCATTTGGGATTGCTGCGCTATCCGGACCTGGCTGCGCGCAGCTTTGTGGTCTCTTCCTTTGGTAAGACCTATCATGCAACGGGCTGGCGCGTGGGCTACTGCATCGCACCGGCACCGCTTATGGAAGAATTCCTGCGCATCCATCAGTTCGTGAACTTCAGTACCAATACGCCCATGCAGCTGGGCATTGCCGATTTCCTGCGAGATTGTCCGGAGCATCACGAACAGCTCGGCGCCTTTTATCAACCGAAGCGTGATCTGTTCAATCATCTGCTGGGTGACACGCGTTTTACCTTCACGCCCTCGGCCGGAACCTATTTTCAGCTCGCGGATTACAGTGCTATCAGCGATATGCCCGATACGGAGTTTGCGCGCTGGCTGACCGTTGAGCATGGTGTGGCAGCGGTTCCGATTTCCGTGTTCTACGCCGAACCGCCGGCGCAGCAGCGGGTGCGTTTCTGCTTTGCAAAAGATGATGCCACTTTGCGAGAGGCGGCCAGTCGGCTGGCTGGAATCTAACTGACAGCCCGGTTTGATGGCTGATCTGGGACCGTTTAAGGCTGCTTGACCCGAAACAAAACACCTTCTGGCGCTGCGGTTAGCAGTTCGAGATTTTGTCGTGCTGACGGTGGGATTTTTAGCTGCTGGGCCAGCCTAATCGCCTCGCTGTTTTCAGCATTTAGGCTTCCTGGTTCCTTGCTGCGATCGAAATCTCCCAAGAACAGCACATAATCCACCTGCGCGAGCCGTCTCTTATTCATGCGCCAGCGGACCACGGCACTGCTGTGAGGCAACAGCTGATACTTTGCCCTGAGTGCATAATATTCATGTTCTTCGGGGTCCGGCACAATGAGCAGGCGTTGGGGTGCCGTATCGAGGTGATCGCTTGCCAGCGCCTGAAGCCATTCGTGGTTTTTACCCAGCTCGCCTTTTGCCATGCGCTGCTCCAGATTTTCCTGTCGCAAGCTGTGCCAGCTGATCTGAGCCTGGTGGCTGCGTTCAGCCAGCCAGCGAGCGTCAAGGACCAGCCAGCCCCAAAGAAGGCAAGCCAAGAGGATCGGTGTCCCGAATTTACGCCCCGTAAATAGCCAGATGCTGAGCGCTAGGGCCGCCGTTAGAGCGATTATCAGTGTGGTTAGGGGAATCAGGGCATTAGGGGCTCCACCGGCAATCCAATTCGCAGACCGCTGCGTCCAGCCCTCAAACGTCAGCCACTGCTTGGGTAGCAGTCGCAGAAGATCTTTTGGTCCCGGGTCTAGCAGCCGTGCCTTGCTGATCCGCACCGATGGGTCCTCATCAGTGAAGAAAAAACCATATTCAACGACCTGGCCTGACCAATCGCGACGTTGGCTTAAGTCGATTAAACCTGATTGCGTCAAAGTAACGCGATTGACTTTAAAAGGCTGTCCCTGCTGACGCCAGAAGAAGGCCGGTGCGCGATCTGGCGACTGATCTGCAGGGCGGTAGGACAGCTGTAGGTCCAGGAGTGCGTAGTTTTCTGTTGCTAGGGAGACGGCACCTGAAGAAACCACGGCCGCACCATTCGCAAAACGGTCCGGTGCGAGCGTGTCCGGTGTTATCGCGCCATTACCATGGATGTAACTAAGCGGCTTTTTGGTGAGCTCCATGGGCGCCTTTTGAGTCCCATGGCTTGTACCCAGTAGCAAAAAAAACAGGGTGAGCAGCGTCAGACTGGCCGCGGTCAAGGTGCCGATAAGTAAGGGCCGCCTCAGGTGGCCGAGATCTGGCAAGGGACGGTCGGCCAATAATGACTCAGCGCCGCTAATGATCAGAAAAATAAACGCGGGTAGGAGCTGTAAGGGAACACGATTGATGGCCGTGAAGTCGCGCGCCCATGCCCCTTCCGTGGTGAAACCGAATATGAGTACCTGCAGCCCGATAAAGAACGAAGTAAAGATCCAGGCAACGCGCGTCACGGGCTGCGATCTTCGATTAATGGCGAGCAGAAAAAGTACGGCCGCCATGGCGGGCCACAACAGGTTCCAACTTCCGAGCACCAATGCGTTGCGACCGTAAGCGGACCACACATTGTTCGGCTGCAGGTAAACAAGTCCTTTGATCGGGAGTACCAGTGCACCATCTGACCACCCGAGCAGTCCCATGCCCGGAATGGCTAGGGTGGTAACGCCCGCCCAGTAGGCCATTCCCAGAGCCGCAGCCGTGAAGGAGAGCAGCAGCACCCAGATGCGCAACGGAACCCGAGTGACGGCGATGATGGCAATCGCCATCGTGAGCCAGATGACACCTTCCGCCTTGACGCCCACGCCAAGGAGCAGCATGACGAGGCCCAGGAGAATGGTTGGGTTGTTGCTGCTGACAAGGCCGCTTAAAACTGCCGCCATGCCCAGTCCTGCGAAACCACACAACCAGATGTCAGCATAGCCGCCGAGAGACATATGAACAGAAAATATAGGTGTAGAAACAAGCAGATAGGCGCCAATCAAGAGCAGGGCTTTGGAGGCATTCAGGGCGCGGAGCAAACCGAAAAGACCGATGCCAATGGCCACAGCAGCCAGCAGGCTAGGCATGTTTACCAGGGCCTCATGCCACTGGCCCAGGCCAATCGCTGCCCACAATGCAATCACTGACACCATCCACGGGTAGAGCTGAGCGGCGGTTGTATAGCTGCCGCCCTCGTCGCCCCAGAACCATTGGTTGAAGTTCAGTATGGGGGCCAAGTTATTGCTGTAGAACCAGGCCTTGGCGCGAAAAATCCAGACAGTCCATCCATCCCAAGGGAAAACTGGTTGCGTGATAATCTCCAAGAATGAATAGCTCAAATGGAGAAGAATAAGAAGCAGGAGCCCGATTTGCACCGAAGGTGGCAGCGTTATTGCCGACGGGCGTCCTGAGGGGTTCGCCGGATGCGTGAGGGGTCGATGGTAGATATACGCCAAAGAGAGCAGGGCAAGGACGAGAAATCCGATGTAAAGCACACTGGCGTTGCTAAGATCGGGAAACAGCGCGCCCAAGCCTCTCAGTCCCCAGCTGGTGATGGCCAAGCTGATAAAAAAGCCAAAGCCGAGAGCGATGCAAATCCTTCCGGGTTCTTGCACGCATCGCCTGCAAGCCAGCATGGCGACAGCCACGCTGATCCAAGGTATCAATAAAGCCCCAAGTAGCCCCAGTACTGAGCTGATCACAGGCAAAAAGCGTTGCTTGGCGCGCGCTTGCGCTGACGGTGAGCGGCGCCTCGCTCTGTCCTAGGGATCACGGTCTTGCTCGATTGACTCTTCATTCCCGGCACGGTCCTGGCAGGCCTTCAGATCAGCCTCCAAAATTGCAATTCGTTGCACCAGCCGGATCATGCGGCTTTCCAGTCGTGACTGGGTGATGTTAACGGTCAGTACCTTCAGAAACAGCGTGGTCAGGCCCAGTGTTAATGCCAGCAAGGGGCCCGATGCGATTCCAAGGGCCGTTGCGATTCGATCAAAAATCGTGGGAAAAAGCCCGAAAACAATGAATGCGATGGCCACGCAAAACCACCACACGCCATAGCGGACATGCAGCCGGTCCTTACGGATCAGGAAGACGATGATGAACGCCGATGCAACGCCGATCGTGCTGGTGATCATAGAGTTCATTGCTTAGCGTTCCTGTCTGGACGAAGGGCTGTGCTTTGAGTCACGGTTGCGCACTTTACGCTTGCTGATTCCCAAGAGTAAGGTTTGGAACATATACGACGCCACCACTAGCCAGGAATGATAGACGCGCGATGTGCCGCTGGATCTGGGGAGCATTGTAACGGGTACGTCCGTTAATCGCAGGCCCGCATTATTCAGCTGTACCAACACGCCCACGTCCTGGTAATCGAGCAGGGTGGCCTGGCGGCCTGACAAAACCCGGATCGCCCGTTCGTTGTAGACTCGGAAGCCTGAGGTGATGTCCTGCATGGTCAGTCCTGACGCGGCTTTGAGAAGCACCCAGGCCAATTTGCGTGCGCGTGACCCCCGACGTACGCAGCTGCCGATACTCACATCGGCGTCACCGCTGATGACTGGCTGAAACATCTCCCAGATCCACACCGCTTCATGCTGGCCATCCGCATCCATGGTCAGCACATATTTGTAACCGTTTCGCAGTGCATAGCGCAGGCCTGTTTGCAGGGCACCCCAGGCGCCTAGCTGCTGCGACAGGTTGAGGACCGTGGCCTGAGCATCACAGGCCACCTCTGCGGTGCGGTCAGTGCTGCCGTCGTTGACAACCAGCACATCAAACTCGTTAAGTTCCTTGATCTGTCTGATGACGCCACCAAGGTCCTGCTCTTCGTTGAAAGCAGGAATCACAACCAGGGCCTCAGCGGTGTTCCATGTCGGCGCTTTGAGCATTAGGCTTTGGCCTGCTTGAGAGCTGTTTCGTAGACCACTCGTAAGGCGTCAACCGATCGCTCGATTGAAAATTTCTCGTCAAAACGTTGCCGCCCTGCGAGGCCCAGTCGCTGCGTCTTCTCAGGATCTGCCTGCAGTTCACCCAGTGCGCTGGCCAAGGCCTCCACGTCTCTGGGGGGGACTTTGATACCCGTCTTGCCATGCTCTACCACCCAGTTCATGCCTGAGCCTTGCACCGCGCTGCTCACCGTGGCTCGCGCGAACACCATGGCTTCCAGCAGGACCAGGCCGAAAGCTTCCGTGCGTTCAATGGAAGGCAGACATAAGCAATGACACGCCTGGAGTTCTCTTGCCAGTGCCTCGTCATCGACGTTGCCAAGGAAACGGACACGCGCTCCCAGACCCAAGCGCTCAGCCAGCACTTGCAATTCTCGCTTCAGTTCGCCCTGGCCAACAATATGCAGGTGCATGGATTCGGTTTGCGCTAAGGCTCTAAGAAGAAAGCCAAAACCCTTGTAGTAGGTCAGGCGCCCGATAGCGAGTACGCGAAAAGGCCCATTTCGGGCCTCGCTCAGTTGCTGGCCTTCCTTTTTCACCCGACGCGCATCGAGCCCCAGTGGTATGACATGACATTTGTCAGGCCATTCCGCCAGGCTCTGGCTCGTGCGCAGATAGGAAGGGGAGGTGGCGATAATGGCTGTGGCTTTCGACAGCAAGGCCCGTTCCAGCCGTCGATAGGCAACGTAGGCACTGCGCATGGCGGGGCCAAGATTCTTGGTAATAACGTCGCTATGCCAGTGAATCACCAGCGGTATATTCCGCGCCGCCTTGAGACCGAGCAGCCAGCACGCTGACGGGTTGGGCAGATGCACGTGAATGATGTCAGGATTAAAGCTTTCTATAAGCTCCGCCATATCGTGTCGAAACCGCGGGCTCAGGGGCGTGAACAAGGCCCGCGCCATGGTTGCCGAGCGCCACACGGGCATGGAAGATCCATCAACCTCAAGGGATGTTTCCTGTCGTAACCAGCTGCGCTCGTGATGATGCACAAGAGCCGCGCAGGTAATACCAGCCTTGGGGGCCGCGTTCATCACGTCCAGCATGTAACGTTCGACGCCCCCATGATAGGGGGCGAAGTATTTGCCGATGTGCAGAACACGCAACATAAGGGGGCTCGCTTGCCAGGTGCGCGAGATTGTACCGGCCTGTGCCGAGACTGTCATGACGCATGTTTATGCATCTGGAAAACGGCTATGCTGCGTTCACCCAAACGCTTGAGCATGCGATGAAGTTCCTCAATAGAAGTCTGGCGGGTGTCATGGCCTCCATGGGGCTGGTAAATCTGGTCTATGGCATATCCTTTCCGCTACTTGCTCTGGTGCTGGATCAGCAGGGCGTGAGCAAGACGCTTATCGCGCTGAATACGGCGACGCAGGCGCTCGCCATTTTTGCCATTGCTCCGCTGGCCCCCGGCCTAATGGCGCGTTTCTCTCACGCCAGAATCATGCAACTGTCCGCTCTGGCGCTAGCATTTCTGTTCTTGCTGATCGGGTGCTATCAGAATATCTGGTTCTGGTTTCCACTTCGGTTCTTAATCGGCGCGCTAACCGCATTGCTTTGGATTACCAGTGAAGCATTAATTAACGCCATCAGTGAGGACCATCATCGGGGGCGTGTGGTGGCGATTTACAGCGCCGTTGGTTCGGCTGGCTTTGCCCTTGGCCCGCTGCTACTCATCGGTACCGGCTCCAGTGGAATATTACCTTTCCTGGTGACGGTGGCCCTGATTCTCCTGGCTGCCATGCCGCTTTGGTGGGTCACGGCGGTGGCACAGCAGGAAGCTGAGAGGCGGCACGTCGGGCTGTGGGTGGTCGTGCGCGCGGCACCCGTGATTATGCTCGCAAATCTGGTCTATGCAGCGTCAGTGGAAGCGCAGATCACGTTTTTTCCTTTGTTCGGCATGTCCCTCGGCCTCAGTGAAGCCTATTCCCTGAGCCTGATGACGCTCATCGCCTTTGGCGGTATGGTGCTGATCATTCCGCTGGGGTGGCTGGCAGATCATGTTGACCGAATGGGGCTCATGGCCATATGTGTTTTCGGTTGCTCGCTGGGGTTTTTTCTGCTGCCATGGATGCTGGTTCTGGGGCAGCTGGAAGCTGGCGTTTTTGTGTTCTTCTTTGGTGGCGTTGAGGGCATGATCTACGCGTTGGGCGTGACACTCATTGGTGAACGCTTTAAGGGTGCGGAGCTGGCGTCCGCGACCACGGCCTTTACCGTGTGTTGGGGTGCGGGAACCATTTTGGGGCCGCTGCTGGCGGGTATCGGTATGGATCTTATGGGCGATCGTATGCTGGCCTGGATTGCCGCGGGATTTTTCCTCTGTTACCTGCCGCTGCCACTGGCTTCCTGGTGGCGCCGACAGAAGAGTCGCTAGGAAGTTTGCAGAAATTCCTTGATCGCCAGGTGGAAGCGCTGGGGGCTGAAGCGTTGTGCGCTGGTTTCGCAGGCGCTGCGCATACTCAATGCGCGCTTGGCATCCAAGCGTCGAATAGCCGTCGCGAGAACCTCCGGGTCGTCAGCATGCTCCGGGTCGAGCAGTAGGCCTGTTTGCGCGTGTTCCACGGTCTCCAGTAAGCCACCTTCGCGGACACCGATGACCGGTTTACCGGCTGCCATGGACTCCACCGGCGACAGGCCGAAATCTTCGTCTTTGGCCAGATAGAGGGTGGCGATGCAGTTACCAACATATTCCTGCAGCTGCTGCGAACTCACCCAGCCGGTAAAGCGAATATTCGGGCAGTCCTCTGCGCGACGACGTAGCGCCTCTTCCTGGCTGCCGCCTGAGGTAATGAGCAGTTTCTTGTCGGGCATGCTTCGAAAGGCCTCAATGGCCCAGGCCACGCGCTTGTAGGGTTCCAATCGGGCGCTGGAAAGATAGTAAGCCTCCTGACCTTGCCAGTTCCACAGCCGGCCATCGACGGGGGGGTAGATGACTTTCGAGTGCTCAATTCCGAGATGGCGATCTAGACGTCTTTGCACATTGAGAGAATTGGTGGCGATGGCATCCATTCTTTCCAGGGCTGCTGCGTAGCGTTTCCTCACATGCTTGCCGAGCATGGATAGCAAGGGTCGTTGCCAGGGCTGCGCCTGCTGCAGATACCACTGCTCTAGATCATAGGCGAAGCGTGGCGGCGTATGGCAGTAGTAAAAGTTATTGTGGCTTCGCTGATGGACGCCCTCGGTGGAGTACACGCCGCTGAACAGCACGCGATCGAATTGTCTCAGGCCTGTGTTGGGACGCTGGAAAGCTTGCATGACCCGGATCGCCTGCAGAGCCGGATGTTGATAAAACCGGATGAGACTCTTGACGCGCTTGCGTGAAATGGACGCATCTCTGAAAGCAGAATCAAGGCAAAAGCCAGTGATCAGCTGCCATTCAGGGTTTTCGTTCAGCAATTCCAGGGCAACCCGTTCGGCACCACCGGCCAGCAGCATGAAATCATAGGTTAGTGCCGTACTAGGCGGTTGCATGATTGGCGCTGAGCGTAGGTTGTGGTGGAAACATGGTGGTGCGGAACTGGAATTTATGCATGCCGTGAATCATAGCGCTTCCAGCAAAATTTGGTGCTGTAAAGCGGGAGCGCTTGGGAGATAATGCCCTGATAAGGCGACAGCATCGCAAGCAAGCTACGAATAAAGTATGCAGGGATCCCTATGCTAACGATTGGCCAGCGACAGTTCTGGGACATCGTCCTCACGAAATTGCGGTTGAATCTCCGGTCGGAAGTTTCAAAAACCTATCTGGGTTACCTTTGGTGGTTACTGGAGCCGGCTCTGTTTGTGGCGGCCTTGTATGTGGTTTTCGGGATTTTTCTGAAAACACGAACCGACAACCTTACGGTGTTTCTGGCCGTTGGTATGGTGACATTTTCCTGGTTTGCACGCAGCGTCAGTAATGGCAGTCGGTCACTGGATACGGCGGGCAGTCTGACGAACCAGGTTGCGGTGCCGAAATTGCTCTTCCCGCTGGTGGTTGTGAGTCAGGATTTTGTGAAGCAAACGCTGGTCTTTGTGGCCCTGTTTCTGTTTCTTTTCTTCATGGGTTTCAAGATGACCCATGTGTGGCTGAGCCTGCCTTTCCTGATTATTACCCAATGGTTGCTGATCCTCGCCGTGGCTATGGTCTTTGCGGCTATCGTGCCCTTCCTGCCAGATTTTCGGTATCTGGTTAGTACGGGACTTACCATCCTCATGTGGGGCTCGGGCATTTTCTACAGCTATGAGGATGTGATCATTGCGAAGCATCAGGATCTTTTTTTACTCAATCCCATGGCGCGTTTGATTAAAAATTATCGACAGGTGCTGATGGATGGTAATTGGCCTGACTGGGGTGCGCTGGGGCTCATCGCGCTTTTCGCGATGGTGGTAATTGTCAGCATGCTCTGGGTGTACAAAAAGTTGGACACAACCTATGCCCGGCTGGCCTTGCAATGAGTATCAATGCCAAAACCATGCTGCAGTTGGAGCACGTGGGCTTCAGTTATTCCTCCGGAATTGGACTGTTTGGAGGCACCAGAATCCCCGCTCTTAAAGACGTCTCTTTTGCGGTCAGGGAAGGGGAAACCTTGGGGCTTATTGGTCGTAATGGATGTGGCAAGTCCACTCTGTTACGCATCATGACCGGTATTTTTAAGGCCGATACGGGCCGCGTCGTGAGGAATTGCAATCGCATCTCTCTGCTGTCTTTAGGTGTCGCTTTTGATCGTCTCCTGAGCGGCTCTGACAATCTGATTCTGTCCTGTATGTTGCTGGGCGCCTCCCGCAAGGAAGCCCTCGCCATGCACGATGACATCGTCGCCTACGCAGAACTGGAGGATTTCATCGATCAGCCGGTCAAGACCTATTCATCAGGTATGAAAGCGCGTCTGGGGTTTGCGGTGGGCATGCAAATGCAAGCGGACCTGATCCTTATTGATGAGGTGCTGGGTGTCGGTGACGCCAGGTTTCGCAAGAAGGCCACGGAAACAATGCGGGAGCGCGTTAAAAGCGACCAGTCCGTGCTCTTCGTGTCCCACAGCATGCCCACAGTACGCAGCTTGTGTACGCGTGTGATCTGGCTGGAACAAGGCAGGATTCATATGGAGGGTGAGGTTGACGAGGTGGTGAATGCCTATGAGACGTTTATGCAGGATGCCCGCGGCGTTGGCAGTGGCTTGCGGGCGAAAGGGCGTTCTCCATCAAAGTGAACGATCCGCTTTTACCGTGTGTGTCCGTTCTGCTGAGCACCCATAATCGTGCACCAACCCTGGCGACTGCCATTGAGTCCGTTCTCGCGCAGCGAGAGGTTACGCTTGAATTGCTAGTGGTGAACGACCACAGCAGTGATGGGACAGCGATGTTGCTTGAGCAATGGGCCGATGACGCCAGAGTTCAGGTACATCACAATCAGGAAAACTTAGGTCTTGCCCGTTCTCTAAATTGGGCGCTGGAGCAATCGCGCGGGATGTTTATTGCGCGTATTGATGATGACGATGAATGGACCGACCGCTATAAGCTGAAGAAACAGCTGCATTGGCTGAGGGAACGCCCGCAAGCGGTGTTGCTTGGCACCGCCTACCTTGACGAATGGGGGCGTCATGTCTGTAACCCACTATCGGATCATGACATTAGGCAACAGCTGTTAAAGCGCTGTCCGTTTTGCCATCCGACCGTGGTTCTGCGCAAGGAAGCGGCGCTCAAGGTAGGGGGCTATAACGCGGATCTGGCCTACGGTGAGGACTGGGACCTCTGGCTTCGTCTCGGGCGGATTGGCGAGTTAGGTAACCTGGCCGATGAGACCGTGGTGAAGCGAGAACTCGATGAGACGCTATCAAAGCGGTTTTTTTACGATCAGTTGCGTACCGCCAATGAAATGGTCCGACGATACGGAGGCGACTATCCTGGTGCGCTGCGCGCACATGTTTTGCATGGCCTCAGTCGCTTGTTTTTTACCCTGGTGCCGGTCGATAGCGGCCTGCACCAAATAGTGCGCAAATGTTATCAGTCCGTCTTCAGTCTGGCGTCACGCCAGCCTTAGTTCCATTGCGATGGCGACGAACCAGAGCGGCGCACAAAACTTCCAGTACGGGGCCTAGATCACGCAGGAGAAACCGCTGTGCCTCTGACATGCTTTCCTTTTTGAGCTGCGCCTCAAAGCCCTGGTGACGGGTCTGCTGTACTTCGTGCCACACCGCTCTTTCTCTGGTGTTCAGGGCGTCTGTGTTCAGTAGCGTTTTTATCCCCGCCTGGTCTCCCAGTCTCGGTCCAAGCGCATCTGACCATTCTGTTCTCACGTGCATGGGCTCCAGCTGACGCAGAAACCATTCGATCAGGAGCGGTGCTGTCTTGTTGGCAAGCACCGCCGCTGATGGCAGTTCAGCGCCTGCTTCGGGCGTGGTCTTCTTGCTGTCTTGCTGTGTAAACAGAATACCGTCCGGGCGGTCAAAATAGTCGCGCGCTACCGCCGCGTTTGTGCCTTCGAAAGAGCGACGGATGTCTTGACGCACAGCGCCTGGTATTAACTGGCTTTCACGTTTTAGTTCGGCGCCCTCATAAACCGCTGAAAGCGCATTAATCAGCTGGACTCTCGATGCCTGTGGCCACTGATACTGGGGCAAATTACGCAGCAGCATCAGTGCATCAGGGCGCAAAGACTGGTTGTGACGCTGCAGTGAGGTCTGAAGATGCAGGTCGCTGGTGCCAATGAGATCAAAAAAACGGGTAAATAAGTTCGTTTGATTCTCACTCGCCTCATACAGCACGACATGCAGCGCTTCACGGCCGAAGCTCAATTTCCAGCGCTTCAACAGCGCTTGATAGTCCAGCCAGTCATAGGTTTTTGACTGCGCCAAAAAGGTGTCTAGGGATAGGGCCTGTTGCGTGTCTGACCAGGGCCACTTGAGGATCTGGTTATACCAGGACTCCAGCCACTGATCCTGTTGACGCAGATAGCACAGAACTCTGACATCGAAATGTGCTTTAAGTGGCTTCAGTCGTTCAACATCTTTAATTCGAACAAAATCCTCATCACTCAAAATGATCAGGGATCGACGGGACTCCAGCGCCGCATCAATGATTGCCTTAACGGCACGTCGGGCCTGTTCAGGAGACGCGTTAAAGTCTGCGCTCAAAGTGGGTTGAACGTCGCGGGAAAGGATTTGACCGACACCTTGTTCCGCCAGCGCATCGCTATTGGCCCGCAGCCAACGCTGCAGGGCCGTGCTGCCCGTGCGCTGCATGCCGATATGCATGAGCAGCTGAGGTTTCTCCGCCAATGCTGCCACGGTGGTGGAGAGTCCCTCTTGCCAGCTGGGCGGGTTTGTAGCAGCTGAAGATGCCATGGGCAGGTGATGGAATTGTGCAAACAGTTCCGGTGCCCGGTGTCGATCCCAATCTTTGAGTTGCGTTTGCAGCTTCTTAAAACCCGGCTCAGAGCCGACATAGATCAAGTGACAATTCAGGTCCCGTGCAATCGCTGCCAATAGGTCACGGGTTTTTCCGCTTTCGCGCTCCGGCGCAGGACCTGCCTCTGGACGGCAACCTACTTGCCAACAGAAGCCGGTTAGCGAGGCGCTGCTGTTTCTTAGCAGGCTTGCCAGGAAGCCCAGCGAGTCCTGATCTCTGAGAGCAACGTTGTGGGCAGGATACTCAGCGAGTTCAGCACCCGGGGCATACTCAATCCGGTCGGCGGCGAACAGTTCGCCGTGCCAGCATACTTTGCCCTGTTTTCGTAAGACGTTTTGGGCTTGATTCAAGGTCTTCCGATCCTCGGCCACTACCACGGCGTAGCGGTTTTGTAGCTGGCCCAATTCGCCCAGGGGCGGCTTGCCCGGGCGTCCCCAGAGAAAGTGTCGTTGACTGGCCTGGCGCTGCTGGGCGAAAAAATCATCTAGGGCCGCTGTGGCCTGCCCAACCAGGCGATCAGGCGGAGGAGCGGGGGAGGATTCCGCGTAGCGGTCAAGAGTGTCCCGCAGCTTATTGAAGCCAGGTGCTAATTTGCGGGCGAAAAAAAACGGTTGCTGTTTCAGGTAGGCCAAATGCTCGTCAAAAAATTCTATGGGTGCGCCACCCCTGCCGAAGCGCACATGAGTGAGCATGCGTCGATCGAGCTGGTTCCGTGACGGTACTTGCGAGGCACAAACGCTTTGGAAGAAAAGTTCGTCGGGCACCCAGGTTTTTTTAAAGAAACGGCGAACCTCCTTCTGGCTGGCCAGGCTCATACAGCGCTGACAGCTCTCCCAGCGCAGAGCCCACCATTGCGAGCCAAGATAAGGCCGCAGTCCCGCCGGCATCTTCCGTCGCACACGCAATAGATTCTGTAACTTCATGGATAGGTCGAATAAGCGTGGATGACGACGCCAATTCAACCAGTGGTAGAGGCGGTAACGCTCCTGCTGTGCACCTTTGGTGACCCAATGGGTGCGCTCCGCGTCGTGATGGTCAATAAAGTCGGTGTTGGCATGTCGTTGAAGAAAATGGCGTAACTGCTCTAAGGGGCGTATGGGATAATCTGAGCCGGACAAAAGCAGTACATGCTGTGGCGCTGCCTCAAGTACCGTAAAGCAGTGCAGGGCATTAAGGGTGGCCTCCACCATGGACCATTCAGCCCAGCGTACATCGACCCGTTCGGCCCAAAGAACCTCGCGCCAGCGTTTGCCCAGACGCTGCCTGAGACTCGTTTCGAAGCGGGAGCGGTCAGCCTTCTTGTCAAGATGCAAAGCCACGGCATCACCCCGGTCCAGCAGGCGTTCGATAAGCTGAGCACAGGCTTCTGGCGCATCGTGCGCGAGTACAGCGAATCCAAGACGATAAGGTGGTGATGACGTCAAAACCAACCACCCCGGTGTAGTAGTCCGAGGGTCTCCAGTTGTTGCCAGTTCTCATATTTGACGCTACCGCTATAGCTCAAATCCAGATCAGGCTGTTCCAGTTGCACTTCGTAGCGTCGGTATTCAAAACTGTTATCCCAGTGCTCGCCACGCTCAATTTCTTCGCTCACTTTTTCACGTAGCATCGAGAAGTACTTGAAATGCAATAAGGTGCCGGTGGGATTGTCCTCGAGCGGATCATGAACCCGATTGAGTCCCTTCGGTACCAGTTGATGCATCGAGAGGAAATAATTGAAACTGCGCTGCCAGAAAACGAAGGGCGTCTTGTTGAGCGCGGGTGCCTGATCCGGTATATCACTGAAGAACAGGCGCCGGCGAACCCCGCCGCGCGTGGCATTTTCCAGTAACCAGCCCAGGTGCTGCGAGTAGCCTGACTGATCGAAGTATGGGGAGACCTCAAGTGGGTCTTGTCCCGATTCATAAACCGCCTGATCCAGTGATCCCCGGTTATACATATCCAACATGAGGCAGCAAAAGCTGAGGCGGCCTTCGCTCTTCAGGAAGCGTCCCAGGTCCTGCAGCGAGCGTGTATCGCAGTGAGGATAGACCAGAAATTCGTCAGGGTCGCAAGTCACACACCAGTGCCCGACACCATATTTGTGAAGTAAGTGGTTGAGCCAATGCATGCCAAAATTGGCTGCGGCATAGCTGCTGCTGGTATGCCATAGTGACACGTCGCGCTCGGCCGCTAGCAAAGCTTCGAGCCCATCGTTGGAATCGTTATCAACAAACAGGAAATGATTCACGCCCAGACGGCGATAGTAGTCGAGAAAGTAGGGTATGCGTATGCCTTCATTGCGCATGGTGGCAAACAGCAAAACATCGCCTGGCTGGATCCGGTTGGTATGGTCTTGGCTAGGCTTCAATGCTCGCCCATGCCTGATGGCCTGGAACCGACGGTTTGCCATATAAAGCGGGTTTTGCAGGTATGTCTTAAGATTCGCTAGGAGTTTACCGGGAATCTGCCTTATAGCTTGCAGGGTCATACTTGTGGTGCGGGTTCTTTCAGGTCTGACAAATAGGGAAGAACCGCATCCTTTGCACTGACCATGGGGTTTTCTATGGGCCACTGGATGTTGACCTCAGGGTCATCCCAGCGCAGGCCGCTCTCACCGCCTGGATCGTAGTAATCCGTGCATCGATAAGCGATATGGGCTTCTTGCGAGAGCACAAGGAAACCGTGCGCAAAGCCGGGAGGAACCCAGAGTTGCTGGTGCTTCTCATTGTCCAGTGTGACGCCGAGCCATTGCCCGTAATGTGCTGAACCGTTGCGTAAGTCTACGATCACGTCGTAGACGGCACCGCTGAGGCATCGGACCAGCTTGCCCTGTGGTTTACGGGTTTGAAAATGCAGGCCTCTCAAAACCCCCTGGCGCGAGCAGCTTTGGTTGTCCTGGACGAATTCAAGACTCGGTGTGAGCGCTTCCGCGTAGCGGTCTGCCCGCCAGGTTTCCATGAAGAAACCGCGCCGGTCGCCGTGGATCACGGGTGTAAGCAGGGCGGGGCCGGGAATGCTGAATGTCTCGACATTCATTTATCCAGCACCAGTCGTCGAAGGTAGTTTCCGTAACCGCTTTTAAGCAGCGGTTCGGCCAGCGCTATCAAGGCCTCGTCATCAATCCAGCCGTGCTGGTGAGCGATCTCCTCTGGGCTGGCAACTTTTAGGCCCTGGCGGCGTTCAAGGGTTTGGATAAAATGCGCCGCTTCCAACAGTGCGTCGAAGGTGCCCGTATCCAGCCATGCCATGCCGCGCCCCATGCGTTGCACTGACAGCTGTTGCTGTTCAAGGTAGTGCCGGTTCACATCGGTAATTTCCAATTCGCCACGGGCAGAGGGCCGAATATCCTTGGCAATATCTACCACCTGCTCATCGTAAAAATACAGTCCGGTCACTGCAAAATTACTTTTGGGAACCGCGGGTTTTTCCTCGATTGAAATGGCCTTGCCGAGATCATCAAAATCTACAACGCCAAAATCCTCAGGCTTATTGACTCGATAGGCGAAAACGCTGGCTCCCGTTTTTTGCTCAGTCGCTTCCGCTAGCTGTTGCTCGAGCCCTTGGCCAAAAAAGAGGTTGTCGCCCAGAATTAGGGCGCTTGGACAGCCGGCAACGTGCTCCTCTCCCAGAATAAAGGCCTGCGCCAGGCCGTCGGGCGAAGGCTGGACCTTATAACTGAGGTTGATTCCCCACTGATCCCCATGTCCGAGCATTTGTTGAAAGCGTGGCGTATCGTCCGGCGTGCTAATCACAAGAATGTCCCTGATCCCAGCCATCATCAGCGTGGATAATGGGTAGTAGATCATCGGTTTGTCATAGACCGGCAGCAGCTGCTTACAAACCGCTTGCGTGACCGGATGAAGGCGGGTCCCCGACCCTCCGGCTAAAATGATTCCTTTACGGTTAGTTGCATTCATGCATCGGCTCCAAGGCGCTTTAGCTGGTAGCTGCCATCCAACACGCTGCCCCACCAGCTCTGGTTCGCGAGGTACCAATCAACGGTTTTACGCAGCCCCGAAGAGAAGTCTTCTAGGGGCTTCCAGCCCAGTTCTCGATGGATCTTGCTTGCATCAATGGCGTACCGCTCATCATGCCCCGGGCGATCCTGAACGAACTGAATCAGATCGCGATAGGCGTCTATGCCCTGCGGTCGTTGCGGTGCGAGCTCCTCAAGCAGGTCACATAAGCCATGCACCACGTCCAGGTTACGTGCTTCGTTCCAGCCGCCGATGTTATAGGTTTCACCCAGCTGGCCGGCCTCAAGCACCCGGCACAGGGCACGCGCATGATCTTCCACAAAGAGCCAGTCTCTGACTTGTTGGCCATCGCCATAGACCGGTAAGGGCTTGCCCTGGAGCGCATTAAGAATCATGTGGGGGATCAGTTTTTCAGGAAACTGTCGGGGCCCGTAGTTGTTGGAGCAATTGGTGAGCAATATCGGTAGACCGAACGTTCTTCCCCATGCTCGAACCAGATGATCAGATGCGGCCTTGCTGGCCGCGTAGGGTGATGAAGGCTGGTAGGGCGTGTCTTCACGAAACAGATCGCTGGTTCCCGCCAGATCACCGTAAACCTCGTCGGTGGACACATGGAGGAACCTAAAATTCTGGTGGTTTTCTTGAGCTAAATAGGCGCGTGTGGCTTCTAGGAGTTCATAGGTGCCAACAATATTCGTGCTCACAAAATCGCCGGGACCGTCGATGGACCGATCGACGTGGCTTTCCGCGGCCAAATGCATGACAGCATCAGGGCCATGTGATTGGAAAAGTCTGTCCAGCGCTTTTCTGTCTCTTATATCCACCTGCTCATGTACATAGTGGCTTGAGCCATCAAATTTATCGAGAGATGTGGGGTTACCAGCGTAAGTGAGCATGTCGATATTCACGACATACACATCCGAACGGCGTAGGAGTTCGTGAACAACTGCGGAACCGATAAAGCCGGCACCGCCTGTAACAAAGACTTTCAATGTTAAGGCCTCGGATGATTAGACGAGCGATTGTGAATTTGTTTGCCCGGACATTATAGGTCTTTCGGCCCCGTTTCGGGGGGGGGGCTTGCCCCCCTAAGGCGCTTCAATGCGGCCAATTCCAAGGCTGAACACTCCTTAACATTTTGCCTTATCGGCACCCGGCGAATGGTATACAGGCAGCGGGCGTCGGCTGTTGGTGGATTTGCCGTGACCAGCCGTCCCTCAGGCAGATGCACCATGGGCGCGCCTTGTCCATATAACAGCATTCCGGAGATCGCCCATCTTTTGCGACCAGCGATAGCGATCTGGCCTGCTCTGAACTGCCCGGCGAGATCGGTAAGTTCGGTGTTGGCTCGCCATACAAATGCACTCATGCGTTCATTGATGAGATCTCTGAAGGTGATTTTCTGCTGCGAGGCTAAAAACAGCAGGCCGGTCATCACCAGGATGCATGCGATTTCCAGCGCGCGTCGGGATGCGGGGGCGAGGCCGTTCAGCAACTGCGCAAATCCGTAGGCGCTGCCAAGAATCGCGAAGGGCATAAACGGCTGCAGATACATGGGGCGCAGGGGCATCATGGGCCGCAGTGGATCCAGATCAACAATGGCAAACGTGATAGCGATGGCAAAGCCTCCCCCGGTTAACAACGCAAGAGTCAGGAAGGGCGGGGCTGCGGGTCGCTTGTTGCGGCCAAGCCAGAGCCAGGCTGCAGTGAGCCAGAAGCCGATGGTCACCAGAATGCCGAATACCGGTAGTCGAAACCAGCGGGTAAAAAGTTCATGTACGGCGATAGTGGGAAAACGGTTGTTGACCATGCTCATGTGACCGCCGGTCGCTATGGCCTCGAGGCGGCCCACTTGTGTCTGATAGTTGGCGAGATTATTGAAGAACGCGGTTTCCGCACCAATCAGAGCGAGGATCAGCGCCACCAGTAGCGTCGCCAGCGCGGGTTTCTTTTTCCAGAACATCAGCCAAAGAACGGGGCCCGCAGAAAAAGCGAGATAGGTGCTATGGGCCCCATAACTGGCAAACAGCAGGACGGCGGCAAGGATCACATGGGGCCATCGCAGTTGCTTTGGTGCGCTGAGCGCGGTTATGGCCAGTAGGGCATAGAAGACCCCGAACGGTGGATTCAATAGCTGGCCCGTATGCGTTAACCCAACCGGCTCGATAAATAGCAAGGCAAGCAACAGGCATTGCTGTGGCAATGTGAGCGCGTCGCGAAGGCCACGCCAGCATAGGGCGCTGCTGAGTGCGAAAACCAACAAAGGTAACAAGTACAGGCCGAAGTAGGAGAAATTGGTGGCCCAGGTGATCGCAGTTTGTGGCAGGACTTCTGACCACCGCATGGTGTGATGGTTTTTTAGCAGCGGTGCCAAGCCATGACCGCGTACGATCTTTGCTGCCGCGTCATATTTATGCACTGCATCAACATGTTCGATGGGAAAGGTGACCAGGCTGCGAAAGAGAAACAGGCTGATAATCAGAAATAAAAAAGCGAGACTCGGTCGGCGTTCAATGCCATCGGCAATCTTTCGAAACATGGCGTCCATCATCGCGGAATTCTTATGTTAGTGGTCAACGATTGCTGGCGTACTGATTCGTGCTGGATCTATACTTTTCACCGTCCAGCGGGATGAGAACCGCATCGCGAGGTATAGTGTGAAAGCAAACGACGCAAAGCGCAAAGTGTTAGTGACCGGTGGGACCGGCTACATCGGTTCCCATGCCTGTGTCAGTCTGCATGAGGCGGGTTTTGAGCCCGTTCTACTGGACAATCTTTCCAACAGCTCACCCCGGGTGCTGCTGCGGCTGCAGGCCCTGACGGGCCAGTCGTTTGCTTTCTACGAAGGTGATATCCGCGATCGCCAACTGTTGGATCGCATCCTGGCGGAGCATCGGCCCTGGGCGGTCATGCATTTTGCCGGTTTAAAAGCGGTGGGAGAGTCAGTTAACGAGCCTGAGCGCTACCATGACAATAACGTAGGCGGCACCAAAACGCTGCTCGAGGCCATGGCTGCAGCTGCCGTTCAGCGCATGGTGTTTTCTTCCTCGGCTACCGTTTACGGAGACCCGGATGCGGTGCCCATCAAGGAATGTGCCCCGCGCCGCAGTACCAATCCTTATGGCCAAAACAAGCTTGATATTGAGCTTATGCTGGAAGAGCTGGCGCGAAATGATGCCGGGTGGTGCATTGCCTGTTTACGCTACTTCAATCCTGCCGGTGCCCATGCCAGTGGCCGCCTGGGCGAAGACCCGCATGGGATTCCCAATAATCTCATGCCCTATATCACCCAGGTCGCGGTTGGCCGGCGGCCCCAGCTGGATGTATTTGGTGATGACTATGAGACGCCAGATGGGACCGGTGTCAGGGACTATATTCACGTGATGGACCTGGTTGAAGGTCACGTCGCTGCGCTGGAATACCTGCAACGTGCCAACGGCTGCACAGCCATTAATCTCGGTACCGGTTCGGGTCTGTCGGTACTGGAGTTGCGCGCGGCCTTTGCGGCGGCCAGTGGGCAGGAGATTCCCTACCGCATTCAGCCCCGCCGTCCCGGGGACGTGGCGGCGTCCTGGGCTGATCCCAGCAGAGCGAGAGCGCTTCTGGGTTGGCAGGCGAAACGTGATGTGCAGCGGTTGTGTGCGGATGCCTGGCGTTGGCAGCACCAAAACCCCGAGGGCTATGGTTCTGAG
>JAOZKI010000012.1:0-5478 GCA_029935455.1 Lysobacterales bacterium
TCCAGGAACCAGTTATAGAGCGGCCGGTGGTCTTCAAATTCCAGCGTGCACAGGGAATGGGTAATGCCCTCGATGGCATCGGAGTTGCCATGGGCCCAGTCATACATGGGGTAGATGGGCCAGCGGTCACCGGTACGGTGGTGTGTGGCCTTGAGAATGCGGTACATGACCGGGTCACGCAGGTTCAGATTGGGCGAACCCATATCAATGCGTGCGCGCAGCACATGCGTGCCCTCTTCAAACTCACCGGCGCGCATGGCTTCGAACAGGGCCCGGTTTTCTGCCGGTGAACGGTCCCGGTAGGGACTATCGACACCGGGCTCGGTCAGGGTGCCGCGCTGCGCGCGGATGGCCTCCGCATCCTGGCTGTCCACATAGGCCAGACCCGCATCGATAAGGTGCAATGCCCATTCGTAGAGCTGCTGGAAGTAATCCGAGGCATGCCGCAGCTCGTCCCACTCATAACCCAGCCAGCGCACGTCTTCCATAATGGCCTGGGCGAAGTCCTCATTTTCCTTCAGCGGATTCGTGTCATCGAAGCGCAGGTGGGTGCGCCCGCCAAACTCCGCGGCCATGGCGAAATTGAGACAGATCGCCTTGGCATGACCAATATGCAGGTAACCGTTCGGTTCCGGAGGAAAGCGTGTCACCACCTGGCTGTGCTTGCCGGACTCCAGGTCGCGGATCACGGTGTTACGAATGAAATGTGTGGGTTTGGTGGATTCGTCCATGGGCCTGGCTTCGTGTAGGCTTACGGCCTGCAATGGCTCGGCCGCGGAAAGCGTGCATGGTACCGCATTCGACCCAGCGCATCACCACGAACTGTTCACGGCCCGGCCGACGGGCCCAAGGGAAAATCGATGTCAGATAAGAAAAATATGACCCTGAGCATGCGCATCCTGCTGGCGATGGTCTTCGGTGCAGCGACGGGCCTGCTGATCGCCCTGCTGGGCACACCAGACTGGGCCCGCGTCTGGCTGATAGAAGGTCTCTTTCAGGTCGTGGGACAGGTCTTTATCCGCCTGCTGCAAATGCTGGTGGTCCCGCTGGTTTTTGTTTCACTGGTGTGTGGATCCAGCTCCCTGTCGGATCCCAAGATGCTGGGGCGTGTGGGCGGCAAAACCATCGCGCTCTATCTGCTTACCACCGGCATCGCGGTCTCCCTGGCGCTATTGGCCGCTGTTATCGTGCAACCGGGCGTGGGCGCCACACCCATCAATGTGGTGGAGCGCAGCATTGCGGAGGCCACGCCTTTTTCCCAGGTGCTGATCGATATGGTGCCGAGGAACCCGGTGGCGGCCATGGCCAACGGCCAGATGCTACCGATTATTTTCTTCTCCGTACTTCTGGGCGTGGCCATAACGCTTAGCGGCTCGGCCGGTGAGCGCATCAAGTCCGTGTTCCAGGATCTGAACACGGTCATCATGCGTCTGGTGACGCTGGTGATGCGTTTTGCGCCCTACGGCGTCTTTGCCCTGATCGCCAACCTGGCAGCCACCAGCAGTGCGGCCGACTTCGCAGCCGTTGGCAAGTATGTGGCGCTGGTTTTCGCCGTGTTGTTCCTGCACGCCCTGGTCGTTTACCCCACGCTGCTGACGGTTATCGGACGGCTAAATCCGTGGCTGTTTCTCTACAAAATGCGCGCGGCCATGATGTTCGCCTTCTCCACCGCATCGAGCAACGCCACCATTCCCGTCACGCTGGAGTCCGTAGAAAAGCGGCTCGGCGTTAACAGTCGCATTTCCTCTTTTACCGTGCCCCTCGGCGCCACCATCAATATGGACGGCACGGCCATCATGCAGGGCATCGCGACCGGATTTATCGCCCAGTTCTATGGCATTGATCTGAGCCTGAGCCAGTACCTCATGGTCGTGGTCATGGTGATCCTGGCCTCCATCGGCACGGCAGGCGTGCCCAGCGTCGGCCTGGTGGTGCTGGCCGGCGTACTCACCCAGGTCGGCTTGCCCGCTGAGGGCATTGCCATGATTCTCGGTGTTGACCGCCTGCTGGATATGACACGCACAGCGGTGAATATTACCGGCGATGCCACCGTTACCACGCTGGTGGCCAAGAGCGAGGGTGAGCTGGATCTGGACACCTTCCGCGACCGCAACGCCGGCAACATCGTTAGCGCCCCGGCCGCCAACCGCTAGCCCGGCGATAAAAAAACCCCGGCACCACAGGCCGGGGTTTCAATGGGTGCGTCGGTCGGATTCGGACTTTTGGGCAAAGGCCAGAATACCGACTGAGCACCAGGCACAATCAAGCTTCCTGATCAGGTTAAACGAAGCCGGTTAAATGCCGGTAAAAGAGGCGTTGAGCGTTTGTAAGCGCGCGCAGCTAGGCGATTTTCTGCTTCAGACTGCGCTTTTTCAAATGCACCAGCAGCAGGGACACGGCAGCCGGCGTTACGCCCGGCACGCGGGCTGCCTGGCCTACCGTCTCCGGTCTGGCGCCGCTCAGTTTCTCAATGACCTCGGACGACAAGCCGGTCACCGCCTGATAGTCAAAGTCCACCGGGATAGCAGCTGATTCCTGACGCTGGTTCCGAGCGATCTCCTCTGCCTGACGGTCCAGATAGCCGGCATAACGAACCTGAATTTCCACCTGTTCAGCAACTTTCAGATCCGTCACGGGCGGCCCCAGCTCAGGCACCGATGTCAGGCTTGCATAGTCCAGTTCCGGGCGCTTTAAGAGGTCCAGCGCACGTACTTCGCGGCTAAGCTTGAGGCCGAGCGATGCGCCAAGCGCGCGCCCAGCCGCATTCTCCGCCGTGACCCATAAATCATGCAGGCGGCTTCGCTCACGCTCAATCGCATCGCGCTTGCGCTCGAAAGCCTGCCAGCGCTCGTCCGGCACAACGCCGAGCAAGCGGCCCTGCTCAGTCAGGCGCAGGTCCGCATTGTCTTCACGCAGCGCCAGACGATATTCCGCGCGGGAAGTAAACATGCGGTAGGGTTCACGGGTGCCCTGGGTAACCAGATCATCGACCAGCACACCCAGATAGGCCTGGTCACGTCGCGGCGTCCAGGGCGTTTCACCCCGTAGCTGCCGCACTGCATTCAGGCCGGCCAGAAGCCCCTGCGCTGCTGCCTCCTCGTAGCCGGTGGTGCCATTAATCTGACCCGCAAAGAACAGACCGCGCAGTGGTTTGGTCTCAAGGCTCGCATGCAGGCCACGAGGATCAAAAAAATCGTATTCAATAGCGTAGCCAGGCCGGGTGATGTGTGCCTGCTCAAAGCCCTTGATGCTGCGCACAAAAGCCTGCTGCACCTCGTAGGGCAGGCTAGTGGAGATGCCGTTGGGATAGAGCTCCTGGGTACCCAGCCCTTCCGGCTCGACAAAGATCTGGTGGCTATCGCGATCCGCAAAGCGCACCACTTTGTCTTCGATGGATGGACAGTAGCGCGGGCCTGTGCCCTCAATGGCACCGGCGTACATGGGCGATCGATGCAGCGCATTACGAATCAAGTCATGCGTTGCCGCACGGGTGTGGGTGATCCAGCAGCAACGTTGCTCCGGGTGATCTGCCACGGATCCCAGATAGGAAAAAACCGGTCGCGGTTCGTCCCCAGGCTGCTCCTGCAATACGGAAAAATCCACTGACTTGCCGTCAATACGGGGTGGCGTCCCGGTTTTCAGTCGGTCCACTTCCAGTGGCAATTCGCGCAGGCGTGCGGCCAGGCTCAATGATGGCGGATCCCCGGCACGGCCACCCTGCTGCTGGGTTTCACCGAGATGAATCTTGCCGCCCAGAAAGGTACCGGTGGTCAACACCACCGCATCCGCGTAAAAGTGGAGGCCATGAGCGGTGCGACAGCCCACCACGCGATCACCCTCGAGCAAGAGATCGTCGACCGCCTGCTGAAAAATACTAAGGTTGGCTTGGTTTTCGACGGTCTGGCGCACGAAGGCACGGTAGAGGTTGCGATCACACTGGGCGCGGGTAGCGCGTACCGCCGGGCCCTTGCGCGCATTCAGGGTGCGCAGCTGGATGGCCGCCGCGTCCGCCGCGCGCGCCATCACGCCGCCAAGTGCGTCAATTTCCTTCACCAGGTGACCTTTGCCGATACCGCCGATGGCCGGATTACAGCTCATCTGTCCGATGGTCTCGATATTGTGCGTCAACAGCAGCGTCCGGGCGCCCATGCGCGCCGCGCACAGGGCCGCCTCGGTACCGGCGTGACCGCCACCAATAACAATGACCTGAAAGTTCGAGCGATCGCTCATCGCACACGGGCCCTGAGGCAGAAAAAAGGGGCGCTATTATCCCGCCGAATCGCCATGAAAAGCAAGGAAAAACAGTCAGCTAGGCCCGCTGAAAAACGCTTACCTGCGCCTGTTTTCTGACCTGTTTACCGGCACTGATTTTAGGCCAGCGGCCCGCTTGAGCGAGCCGAAATCACCCCGGATATCTGCCTATTGATCGCTAGGCGCAGGTTTGAGCGTGGCGCTACTGGACGCCTTGCGTACCGGCTTGGGCGCCGGCCTGGCGGACCCCAGGGAGCGTGGCGCGGCCGGTCGTGCGAATCCACTTGCAGGCTTCGCGGCACCCGTCGCCCGTTGGCCACCCCAGGCCGCCTTGGGTGCGGAACGCGATAGGCTGCTTGAAGACCCGGTTCGCGCGGGGGCGCGCGACGCGGCTTTGCTGCCAGGCCAACTGGAGCGTCTGGATTGGAAAGACTTGGGCATGGGCTGCGTTCGCACGGGTGCGGACGGCTCATAGCGCGGCACCGGTTTGCTGACCGGTTTGCCAGCACGAGATCCCGCCACCGGTACCGGCTGCCGGGTCAGGCGCTCTGGTGTCTGCGGCTGACGTACGGGCTGTGTCCGTGTGGGCGACGACTTCTGGAAACGACGCGACGACTGATGGGTGGGCGCCGGTCGGCGCACCACCGAGGACGCCGGCGGCACAGGCTCACGCGTCAGTCGTTGCGGCTCCCGATCACGATGTACTGGTTGCGTTCGCACCGGGGCTGATTTTACAAAGTCACGCGTCGGATGATTCACCGGCGCGGGACGGCGCACCACGGGTTTTGAGGCTGGCAGCGGCTCGCGCGTCAGCCGTTGTGGCTCGCGCTCTATGGGCTGCGTCCGGCTCAAGGGCTGCTTTTCGAAAGCAGTCGCTGAGCGTGACCGCTGGCGGGCGCCGACAGGAGGCTCGACAGCCACCGGCAGGGACGCGGATGGCGGTGTTTGCAACGGTGCTCGGTAGCCTGGACCAGAACGCCCGTCCTCGGGCAGCCGCGGTGCGGCAACCCCGATTCCTGAGCGCGGATCAGAGCCGGTGAAGCGCGCTGAGGGCGGCTCCAGGTCAAGCGGCGGCTCGTCATCATGATAAGGATCATGCGCGACCGGATGCGGGTGCCAGGCCGAGCGACGGTGTCCATAGCCCCAGGGCCAGCTGGGGTAATAGTATCCATGTCCCCAGCCAGGCCAGCCATGGTATCGATGGCCGTACCAACTGGCGTAGCCGCC
>JAOZKI010000012.1:5578-11450 GCA_029935455.1 Lysobacterales bacterium
TACCAGCCGCCGTACCAGCCGCCGTACCAGCCGCCGTACCAGCCGCCCGACCAACCCGCGTACCAGCTACCGTACCCATAAGCAGGGCGATGGCGATAGCCGTAGGGGTCATAACGGTAATAGGGCCTGTAGTAAGGCGCAGGCCAGCGATAGATATAACGCCCATGCGGAACCGCGAGCAGAGGCGGACGCAGAATCACCGTCTGCGTCGGTGGTGTCCAGTAGCTGTAGTTCACAGCGACCTCCGGCTCGGCGTAGTCATCGCTTGCGACCGGATAAGCCAGCTCCGTACTCGCAGCCAGCGACTGATAATGCGTCGCGCAGCCACTGAGCAGGACCAGTAGAAACAGGGGCAGAAGCCGTGGCAAATACCCTTTTTTCAGCGTAGAGCATGCAGGATTTTGGATCATCATGCGCTTACGGTAGCACGGCAAGCTGAACCCAAGCTGAAAGCAAATCGTTACAGGTCCGGTCTAAGATAGGACATCCAAGCAGGAGCACTTTCATGGTGGGCAAGACCTACGAACTGCAGGGCTACACGATTGCACTGCAACACATCGTCTTTATTACCCAGGTTTTCGAGGCTGAGGCTGGTGAGGGCTACCAGTTCAACATTCGATTCACGGCCGACGTACGCCTGGGCCCCAAGTTCCCTACGCGCAACGAAGCGGAACTGGCTCGTGGCCTGCTGGCTCAGGCCCTGAACGATCTGTAAACCGCATTCGATGACTGGCTCTATTCGGCCAGTAGCAGGGCTGCGGCCGAGCCAGGGGCCACAATAAGGATCTCAACCCGTGCCCGCCCGGCGGCTTGCACCTCTTGGGAAATATCCATAGTGATCGGCCCGAGCGTCCAGGCGCCGGTCGCCTGCTGCCAACTAATTTCGATGGGGTTGCGCGAGTAGGCCAGTTCCGGAAAGGAGGTGGCGCAAAACTGCCCCGCCGGGATAAATCCACAGGACACAAAGCGCTCACTGGCTGGCACCCTTACCTGTGCCGATTGAATCGGCAGCGCCGTGCGATTCACGATGCGCAGCCCATCGATTACCAACGCGGGCAACGCGGGCACCGCCTTCTGCGCCGTGCACGCAGGCAACAGCGGTGCCAGAATCAACACCATAAACAGGCAGCGGACGTCGCGCAGCAGGCTCAGCAATATCCTGCCATGCGAATCGTGTCACGAAACATTGGCGTCACTGATCATCCTGCGCCAGCTTCAGTGCACTACTGACGATCTCAAACACGTCGGGGGACAGCTGATCCTGCGCTGAAATACGCTCCAGTTCCGCGCGCATGAGAGCGCGGCGCTCGCGGTCAAAGCGAGGCCAACTGTTGAACGCCGCCACCATACGTGCCGCCATCTGCGGATTGGTCTGGTTAAGTGCGATAACCTGATCGGCCAGGAAGCGATAGCCCGCACCGTCTGGCGCGTGAAAACCAACCGGATTGAGCAAGGAAAAGACGCCAATCACGGCCCGCACCTTGTTGGGGTTGCGGAGGCTGAACTCCGCGTGCGACAGCAGCCGCTGAACGGTCTCCACCGTGGCATGGTGAGGCCGCGAGGCCTGCATGGAAAACCACTTGTCCATGACCAGCGCATCACCCTGCCAACGTGCCTCAAATTGCCGCAGAGCCTGGGCTGCGGAGGGTAAGCCGTTCTGCACCAGGGCCTGCATGGCCGCCAGCGTATCGGTCATGTTATCGCTGGTTTCCAGCTGCTTCGTCGCCAGCGCATCACCGTCCGGCCCCATCGCAAGATAGGCCAGGCAGGCATTTTTCATGGCCCGGGCCGCCATGGCAGCCGGGCTTTTGTCGTAAGGCGCACCATCTGCCAAGCGATCATAGTGCTTGCGGAACAGGGGCTGCAATGCATCCGCAAGGCCCTGACGCACAAACTCTCGCGCCCTGTGCAAGCCATCAACATCGACTTCATGCAGCGCCTGGGCCAGATAATCCTCGCCCGGAAGCGCCAGGGTCTCTGCCACCAGGCCCGGGTCTGCCTGCGCATCCTCCAGCAGGCCGCGATAGGCCTCGAGCAGTGCGGTCGACAGCACCATAGGCTGCCCTTCTTGCGCTGCGGCGAGCTGTTTCAGAATGCTGGATCCCGCCAGTTGCTGCGCAGCCTCCCAGCGCGCAAAGGAATCCGGATCATGAGCAATCAGCGTCGCCAACTGGTCATCCGTGTAATCGTACTTGACCTTGATCGGGGCTGAGAAATCACGCAAGAGCGAGGGCACCGGTCGCTCCGATAAGCCGCCGAATGTGAATTCTTGCCGGGCCTGATCGAGCAGCAGGGTGCGCGTGCTGCCGCCGGCAACCGCCTCATCACTCATCTGCAGCGGCAGGCTGTGTCCGGCAGCGCTTAGCAGCCCCACCTTGAAAGGAATGACCAACGGCTGCTTATCTGCCTGGTCGGCCGTTGGCGGCGTGTGCTGACTGAGTATGAGCCGGTATTCACCGCGCTCGGCATGATATTCGTCTTCGACCTGGACTTCCGGCGTTCCAGACTGACTGTACCAGCGGGCGAAGTCGCTCAGATCGCGTTCATTGGCATCCGCCATGGCGGCCAGGAAATCATCACAGGTCACCGCCTCACCGTCGTGACGCTGGAAGTAGAGGCGCATGCCGGCCTGAAAGCCTGCCTCGCCCAGCAGCGTGTGATACATGCGAATAATGGTGGCACCTTTCTGATAAACCGTCGCCGTGTAGAAATTATTGATCTCGATATAGGAGTCAGGCCGAATCGGATGGGCCATGGGGCCGGCGTCCTCCGGAAACTGCCGATAGCGCAGGCCGCGTACGTCCTGAATCCGTTTGACCGCCCGGGACTGCATGTCTGCGGAAAATTCCTCATCCCGGAAGACCGTCAAACCTTCCTTCAGGGTCAGCTGAAACCAGTCGCGACAGGTGACCCGGTTGCCCGTCCAGTTATGGAAATACTCGTGCCCAATCACGCCTTCGATACCTTGATAATCGAAATCCGTGGCCGTATCCGGCCGCGCCAGCACGTAGCGCGTATTGAAGATATTGAGCGACTTGTTTTCCATGGCCCCCATATTGAAATCATTGGTCGCCACAATGTTGTAGATGTCCAGGTCGTATTCGAGGCCGAAACGCTCCTCATCCCAGCGCATGGAGTTAATCAAGGACTCCATGGCGTGATCACATCGATCGATGTTTTCCGCTTCCACATAGACCCGCAGCGTCACCTCACGACCACTGCGTGTACGAAAGCGGTCTTCGATAAATTCAAGGTCACCCGCCACCAGGGCAAACAGGTAGGAGGGCTTGGGAAAAGGATCATGCCAACGCACCCAATGGCGGCCGTCACCGGCATCACCCTCGGCTTGCAGATTGCCGTTCGACAGCAGCACGGGATAGCGCGCTCGGTCTGCCTCGATAGTGACCTCATAGCCACTCATCACGTCCGGGCGGTCCGGGAACCAGGTGATCTTGCGAAAACCCTCCGGCTCACACTGGGTAAGCAGGAACTCACCCGACTGATAGAGACCCTCCAGCGCCAGGTTTGCCGACGGTTGAATATGAACCACCGTTTGCAATTCACAGCGAGCTGGCACCTCAGGCACGGTCAAGGTTTCACCGTCCAGGGCATAGTCCTGAGCATCCAGCGCCCGCCCATCAATCGCCAGGGACTGGAGACTCAAATCACTGCCCTGAAGCTCCAGAGGGCCCGCTCCGCCGTCACGGGCTTCCAGCGTCAGTGTCGCCCGCACTTCCGTATGGCTATCGTGAATGGAAAAATGCAGAGCCACTGCCTGCAAGCGCCAGGGGTATGGCCTGTAGTCCGCCCGTTGAATCGCCTGACGCGGCTGCCCTTCTTTCATAGTTTTTCCTGCTGCACCTGGGCGCGTACGCGCGCCTAAACCGGCTATTATAGCGGGCATTGCCCAAAGGCGACCCTGACCGCGCTTAAGACAGCAAACAGCACAGGATGTCCATGACCGCGACCAAGCTGCCCACCTTCGAAGACCTGCAGACAGCCCATGTCCGCATTCAGCAGCGCGTGCAGCGAACGCCGGTAGCACAGTACCCGGCCCTGGACCAGAAGTTCGGCTGTCAGCTGTTGTTGAAATGTGAACAGCAGCAACCCATGGGCGCGTTCAAACTGCGTGGCGCCAGCAATGCGGTCGCGCGGCTCGAAGAAGAAGGCCGCGCTGGCGACCTGGCAACCCACTCCTCAGGTAATCATGGCGCGGCCTTGGCCATGGCAGCGGCTCAGGCCGGCCGGCAAGCAAAGGTCGTGATGCCAGCCAATGCGGTGCCACTGAAAATGGAAGCTGTGCGCCGCTATGGCGGCGAGGTCATTGTCTGTGAGCCCAATCAGAATGCCCGCGAAGCCGGGTTAGCGAAACTGGTGGCCGAGGGCCTGATTGCCGTGCCGCCCTATGACGATGGCGACATTATCGCCGGACAAGGAACAGCAGCCATTGAGCTGTATCAGCAAGCCAGCGAGCCACTGGACGACCTGGTGGTGCCGGTCGGTGGTGGCGGGCTGCTGGCAGGCTGTGCTCTCGCCTCTCGCGCGCTCTCACCGCATACCCGCATTATCGGTGCGGAGCCGGCCGGCGCAGCCGATACGGCCAGTAGCCTGGCATCTGGGGTGCGCGCTGAAAGCTGGCAGCCGGATACGATCGCGGACGGTCTCCGGGCCGTTATTGGTGTGCGTAACTTTGCCCTGATACAAGCCCATGTGGATGAAGTGCTGCTGGCCGACGATCGGGCCATTATTGACGCCATGCGCCTGGCCTATGAGCTGGCGCAACTGCGACTGGAACCATCCGCTGCGGTGGCGCTAGCGGTAATCGGGGGCGCGCCGGAGCGCTTTCAGGGGCGTCGCGTTGGTGTTCTGCTTACCGGCGGTAATGTCGATACGGAGCTGTTTCCCTGGCTTGACCCCATGGGCGACTGAACTGGGCGCGCGAAAGCGATTTTTATCAGTCCACCGCCGCCAGCCAGCAATCAGCCAGGCGCGCGAGGCCCGCCTCATCTTCCGGACTGAAGCGGTTCCGGATCGGGCTATCGATATCCAGCACCCCCAAAACCTCCCCGTCGCGGATCAGCGGAATCACCAGCTCTGACTCGGAAGCTGCATCGCAGGCAATATGACCCGGGAAAGCATGCACGTCAGCCACCCGCTGAATCTCCTGCTCAGCAGCGGCCGTGCCACAAACGCCGGCCCCCAGGGGAATTTCAACACAGGCGGGCTGGCCCTGAAACGGTCCGAGCACCAGCTGCTCTGAGCGCAGAAAATAGAAGCCCACCCAGTTCACTTCTTCAAGACTGTGAAAGAGCAGTGCGGAAAGATTGGCGGCATTGGCAATGCGGTCTCTACTGACGGACAGCAGGCCTTCGGCCTGACGGAATAAAAGATCGTAATCCATACGGGCGCAGGCTTTCTCTGCGACCTGTTGGGAGGACAATTCACTGCTCATGACGAAAGATCACCACAAAATTGTTCGCTGGCATGGGCACCAGCTCCGAAAGGATCATCTGATGTCGCTGGGCCTCGCTTTCAAGCGCTGCAAGGTCACGCACCCCCTGCTGCGGGTCCTGCGCACGCAGCGCCGCATGAAAACGCGCGTTACTGGGCGCCGTATGCCGACCATTGCGCTGAAAAGGCCCGTACAGCATAAAGGGCGCTGCGCCTTCCAGACTGCGCCGCAAACCGGCGAACATGGCCTGCACCGCCACCCAGGGCATGATATGGGCCGTATTGGCACTGTAGGCGGCCGCAAAAGGCCCACGGGGCCACTCATGGGTTGCCAGCACGTCGAGCACTTGCGGCGGCTGCAGGTTCTTCAGCCCCGAACGCTCCTGACGTGCCCGGAGCCCGGCCAGAGCCGGCGTTAAAT
>JAOZKI010000012.1:11460-45896 GCA_029935455.1 Lysobacterales bacterium
TCCACAGCAGGGCACGCGCGGGCAAAAGTCTCCGCATGTTGGCCGGTGCCTGCCCCCAGTTCCAGCACCCGACCCGCGCCAGGCAGGTACTCACCAAGCACCGGCAGGATGGCGGCGGCATTGCGGGCAGCTGCCGGTGCGAAGGGTAGGAAATCGCTCATGATCTTCCTTGCACACCCAGCCAGAGAGCGCCTAAAAAAACAAACCCGGGCTAAGCCCGGGCTTGTGCTTCATTGACGGCTCGTAAAAATCGCTCGGGTTCAGTTGATCACCGGGCGTTCTTCAACGATGGTCGGTGACACGAAGATCAGCAGCTCGCGCTTAGAGGTGCCGTTGGCGCGACGACGGAACAGCGCTCCTACACCGGGTATGGAACTCAGGTAAGGGACGCGATCTTCAGCACGGGTGCTTTCGTCCTGGAAGATACCGCCGAGAACCACCGTCTCCCCGTTGTTAACCAGCACGCTGGTTTGCAGTTCCCGCGTGTCGATTGAGGGTACGGAGCCACCGCGGGCGGTCTGGAAGATCTCGCCCACCGTGTCCTGCTTGATAGCCAAATCCAACTGCACGCGATTATCCGGTGTGATCAAAGGCGTGACGCGCAACTCCAGCACCGCCTCCTTAAACTGCACCGACGTGGCGCCCGAAGAGGTCGCCTCTTCATAGGGAATCTCGACACCCTGCTGGATAAAGGCCTCGGCCTGGTTAGCAGTCACCACCCGCGGGGTGGAGATCACCTCGCCCTCCCCATCAGCTTCCAAAGCTGAGAGCTCGAGATCAATCAGCCAGTTACCGCTGAGGAAGCTCAAACCTATGGTCCCGGCATTGGTGTTGGAGGCTGGCAGATTAACGTTGTAGCGATTGTCCAGCGACGGGATGTCCAGCAGACCGTCATCGCGCGGGTTAATGGCGGGGTTCAGCGTATCGGCCCCCTGTCCGTTACCAGCGATGGCCAGAATATTGCTGCGGTTATGCAGCGCCGTGACACCAAAACGCACACCCAGCTCGTGGCTGAAGTTGCTGTTGGCGATCACAATCCGGGACTCGATTTGCACTTGACGTACGGCCCGATCCAGCTCCGCCACCAGGGCCTGAATGGACTCCACGCGATCCGCTGTATCGGTCACCAGCAGCGTGTTGGTGCGCGCATCGATGGAGACAGATCCCCGCGGCGAGAGCAGGCCATTTTCGTTGTCCGTACCTGATGCGTCCTCGATCAGCGCTTTCATTTCATCGGCGCTGGCGTAGTTCACAGAAATCATGTTTGTGATCAGCGGCTCCAGCTCGCGTCGGTCCTGAGCGGCCTGCAGCAGCTGTTGCTCGCGCGCCGCAATGTCGGCCGCCGGGGCGATCCAGATCACATTGCCATTTTCGCGCTTGTCCAGGTTCCGGGAGTCCAGAATAATGTCCAGCGCCTGATCCCAGGGCACATTGGTCAGGCGCAAGGTCAGGTTGCCCGTCACATTATCGGCCACCACCACGTTCAGATCCGACACATCGGCGATCAGCTCCAGCACGCTCCGAACCGGGATGTCCTGGAAGGTAAAGGTCACGCGCTTGCCCTGATAGGTCTTTTCTTCGTAGAACTCCACCGTGTCGACCTCTTCCACGACCGCAGCAAGCTCAGCCACTTCAATAATCAGGTCGTTTCCAGACTGGTAGGCCAGATGCTCAAAAACACCCGCAACCATGATGTCCAGACGCGTGGTCTCACCGCGCTGTGATACGTCAATCAGTTGCACGGGCGTTGCAAAGTCCACCACGTCCAGCACCTGGTTGAGATCATCCGGCAACTCCGTGCTGTAGAGATCCACCGTCAACTGGCCCGCGCTCGCGTTGACCGCCACGCTGGCACCTTCGCCATCCATAGCGACAATAATTCGGCTTTGGCCCTCTTCCCCGCGACGAAAATCAACCGCTTCCACTTCGTAGGAAGCCAGCGCCCGCGCCGCTTCGTCGGCCGAAGCCGAAGTCGGGCTGGCGGCCGCCACTGTAGCCTGGCCACCCACGGTCAACGTCACCCGGTTGGGTGCCACCGTGTAATCGAACTCTGAATCGCGATTGAGGTCGACCAACATGCGGGTACGGCCACCGGCAGACAGGGTCGAGAATGCATCTACAGCGCCCGCCGCCACACGCACTGGCGTGGCGTCGGCGCTACTGGTGGTATCAGCCATATCCAGCACAATGCGTGCCGGGCTGTCCGTGGCAAAAATGCTAACCACCGGTTCCGCACCACTGGTGCTGAGCGTGATGGTCACCACTCCGTCCTGTCCAATTTCATAATCAGCGCCTGTCACCTGTGTCTGTCCCCAGGCCAGGGCCGAGGCGCACAGCGCGAACAGTGCGATTGTGACTTTGCCGAAACTCGAAATTCTCATGTCCCTTCCCCAATTTTTGACCGACGTTGTCAGTGGTTTTATCGTCGTATCGATACTCATCGTCTTACCCTCCGGGCCAGCGAGCTGCGTGCAGCACCGGCTACTCATCCTTCTAGCGCCAGCGCGGCTTCACGTTGCAACCAACCGCCGGTCCCGTCGTTGATCAACTCCGACAGCACGACCTGGCCATCGTCTATGAGCGTGATCTGTCCATGGTTTTTCCCCAGATACTCACCAGGGATGACCCGATGGACGCGTCCGTCAGGATCCCTGATCAAACCCCAGAAGCCATCCGAGTTGGCAAACGTGCCGACCATGGACAGCGTATCGAGCTCGAAATTCTCCAGATATTCCTTGTCGCGACTGAAGTCTGGCCGTGGCCCCAGTGACTCAGGCCTTCCATCTTCTCCCTGCGCAAGCTCACGTCCCTCACTGGATGAACTGCGGAATGGATCGCGGCCGGACGTTCCATCGTAGGGATAGGGCTGATAGGTTTTCACCGGCGGAATCGGCTCAATGGGCGTGGCCGGCCGTGCTTTGACCTCCGCAATGTACTGCTGCAGGTCACTCATGTCACCGCCACAGGCAGTCAACATGAGACAGGCCAGCAAACCGCCAAGGATTGAGCGCATCGCGTGCTGGGTTTTACTGTGCTTAATCATGGCGCCGCATTCCCCCCTTGCCCGGCTTCACCACCCGCTTCATCCACGTAGCGATAGGTCTTTACCTGGCCCTGCAGTATGAGCTTACTCTGCCCGTCGTCGTCCTCTGCCAAGCGCAGTGACACGTTGTGCATGGTCAGAATCACCACCCGTGGCAGCGCAGCGACACTGTCTACAAAGTCTCCGAACTCGTGGAATTTGCCAGCCATGCGAATGGCAATGGGCCGTTCCGCGTAGAAGTCCTGCTGCGCTTCCTGCTGAGGCTCAAACAGCTGCACGTCAATTCCTGCCGCCAGGGCGGACTGGGAAATATCCACCAGCAATTTGTCCATTTCGGTCTCGCCAGGTAACTGGCGGAACATGGTCTCCAGCAGCTCCTGCATGTCCTTGAGCTGCTGCTCATAGGCTTCCAGGTTGGCTGCCTTGCGCTGCTTTTCCTCAAAATCCGCGCGCAAGGTCAGCTCTTCGGCCTGCGAGCGCTCGAGCTGGGCCTGCTTGTTTTTAATCAACAGGAAGTAGCCGGCCGCGCACAGCGCCACCAGCAGCAGCGATAGCAGCGTTGCCTTGACGGCGGTGGTCGCGCTTCCCAGGTCCGAAAAGTCGGCATCACGAAGGTCATTTAACATTACTGCGACCCTCCCGTTTCAAATTCATCAAAGCCGGCCTGCTCTTGTTCACTGGCCGGTGTGCGCAAGGTCACGCCAACCGAGAAATCAAACGGCTCCTGCGGATTCTCCGGCTCCGAGGCGGCGCGAACGTAGGTCAAATCCGGATTCAAAAACAGTTCATTGTCAGTCAATGACTGCAGGTAGGCGGACACCCTGGCGTTGGACTGGGCCGTGCCAGAGAGGCGCAGATTCATACCCTGCTGTGACATGGCATTCAGGGTAATGCCCATGGGTACGGTCTTGGCCAGCTGGTCGAGCATTTCCACGGTCAGCGAGCGACTCGCCTGCAAGTCCTCAATGATCGCTTTGCGGGACAGAAGACGGGCCCGTGTTTCCTCCAGCTCCGCGATTCGCCGGATTTGGCGCTGAAGGCGCGCGATTTCCTGCTGGATGGTCTGATTGCGCATGTTTTGTTGGTTCTGAGCCCGATCAAAACCCATGCTAACCAGGAATACGATAGCCACACCGACGATTGCTGTGAGCAGCGCCGACATCGCAAACTGTCGCTGACGTTCCTGACGCAGTTCTTCGCGCCAGGGCAGCAGATTAATCTTGGCCATTAGTCAAACCCCCTTAATGCCAACCCCATCGCCACCATCAGATTCGGTGTATTGCGCTTCAGCGCCGACACCGCTACCGAGGGTGCAACCTCCAGGCCGCTCAGCGGATCTGCAACCCGCGTGGTCAAGCCAAGTTCCTGCTGCACCATGGCAGCCAGGCCTTTCAGTGAAGCGGTTCCGCCCGCCAGATAAACCGTGCTGATGGGCGAATAGTCGTTGCTGGACGCGAAGAACTGCAGCGCGCGGTTGATCTGCTGCACGATGTTCATCTGGAAAGGCTCCAGCACCTCAGCATCAAAATCTTCCGGTCCGTCCTCTGAACGCTCAAAGAAACTGGCCTGCTCTGGCGTCATCTCATAGCGCCGCATGGTTTCTTCCAGCAACTGATGCCCGCCAAAAGGATGTTCCCGATTGTAGATAACCCGCCCACCGCGAAGGATCAGCAGCGTGGTGAGATCACGGCCAATATCAAGGATGCCGACCGCCTCGTTCTTGGAAAGATGATCGCGCTGACGAATCAACTCGAAGGCATTAGCAATGGCGAAGGCCTCAACGTCGACCACCTTGGCATTCAAACCGGTGGCTTCCAGCGCGTCCTGGCGACTCTCGACATTTTCGCTCTTACTGGCAGCCAGAAGAATATCAATCAGGTCGGGATTGCGCGGCGACGGGCCAAGCACGTCAAAGTCGAGGCTGACTTCGTCCAGTGGATAGGGCACGTACTGATTGGCCTCAATCTGTACCTGACTTTCCACATCTGCCTCCGCAAGGTCGGAAGGCAAGGCAATGGTTTTGGTGAAAACGGCCGGCCCAGACACAGCGATAGCGCAGGCCTTGGAACGCGTTCCGGAATTCTTTACGGCGCGACCGATGGCCTCAGATATGGCCTCGATGTCTTGCACCGTTTTATCGACCACAATGCCCTCGCGCAGTGGTTCGATGCCAAAATGCTCAATGCGGTAGTTGTCCCCAGCGGCCGATAGTTGCAAGGCCCGAACATAGGACGAACCGATGTCGAGGCCAATGACTGGCGCTTTCTTTTTCCCGAAAAGGTTCAATTGTTTAATCCCTTAATGCAGCGCCAATAGCTTATCAACCAATGGCTTATTGAAACTTTCTCCGAACGTTTTTAACAGAACGCGCAGCGGACTACAATGCCTGTGCACGCTTTTGTTGCGTCGGAAAAACCCCTTCCCCTCCAGCATTTCGCAGTACCTGCGCGGCATTTTGGCTTGGAACCCCTGGCCAAAATACCGGTCCAGATTCTGCGGCACGGTTTTTTTTATCTGCCGTCTTGGCGCCCTATCATGGCACTGACAAGGTCATGCGTTTCAAGGCACAATACGGACGGCGTTACCGTTTGAGATTATTTGTAGCATAGCAGGTTAACAGCTTGAAGAAACTAGTTAAATGGTTTTTACGTCTCGGCGTGCTCGGTTTGGTGCTCGCCAGCGGCGCTCTGTTTACCGCCTGGTATCTGTATGCGCGTGACCTGCCGGACGTGGAAACGCTGCGTGATGTGCAGCTCCAGGTACCGCTGCGCGTCCTGTCCGCCGACGGCCAGCTGATCAGCGTTTTTGGCGAAAAACGGCGCATACCGGTTGCCATAGAAAACATGCCGGAACAGCTGAAACTGGCATTTATTGCCGGCGAGGACGCGCGCTTCTATGAGCATCCGGGCGTTGACTATCAGGGCCTGACACGTGCCGTGATCACGCTGGCTACCACCGGCGAGAAAAGTGTCGGCGGCAGCACCATTACGCAGATGCTGGCCCGGAACTTTTTCCTCACGCTCGACAAAACCTATGAGCGCAAGATTCGAGAGATCTTTCTGGCACTGAAGATTGAGCGCTCTTTTAGCAAGGACGAAATTCTCGAACTTTTCCTGAATAAAATTCTGCTTGGGCACCGCGCCTACGGAGTTGGCGCGGCCGCCGAGGTGTACTACGGACGGCGCGTTGAAGATCTCACACTGGCCCAGTGCGCCATGATCGCTGCGCTGCCGAAAGCACCGTCACGCATCAATCCCATCACCTCTCCCGAACGCGCCCTGGAGCGTCGCGATTACGTGCTCTCCCGCATGCGCGAGCTGGGCCATATTGATGAAACGGCTTATCAGCAGGCGCTTGCCGAGCCCGACAACGCCTTTTATCACGGGGCCAGCATCGAGGTTAGCGCCCCCTACGTAGCAGAAATGGCTCGCGTAAGTGCTTTGGCAGAGCTGGGTAACGACGCCTACACCGGTGGCTTTGTGGTCCATACAACGATTGACGGACGCCTGCAGACGGCTGCCAATGAAGCTGTACGCAACGGCCTGGAGGCCTATGACCGCCGCCACGGCTATCGCGGCCCGGAGGCCCGGCTGGAACTAATGGCAAGCGATGGCCCGGAGCAGTGGCAAGCAGGGCTCGACCCCTACCGACCATTGGCCGGACTGATGCCCGGGCTGGTCACCGAGGCGGACGAGTCACTGGCCCTGGTCTACCTAAAAGATGGCCAAACCGCGGCACTCAAGCTGGAACAGGTCGCCTGGGCCAAGAAGTTTATCTCCCGCAACCGCTGGGGCACTGCACCGGAGGCAGTCAACGAGGTACTGGCCCCTGGCGATGTGATTCGCCTGCGTCGCAGCGAGGAAGGCGTTTGGCAACTGTCCCAGCTACCCGACGTTGAAGGTGCACTGGTGTCAATGAACCCCCAGGACGGCGCGATCCGCGCGCTGGTTGGGGGCTACGATTATGCGCGCAGCAAATACAACCGCATCACGCAAAGCCGCCGACAGCCGGGCTCATCGTTCAAGCCGTTCCTGTACTCGGCTGCGCTTGAGAACGGCTACACCACGGCCACACTGATCAACGACGCACCGATCGTATTCGAGGACACGGAACTGGAGCGCACCTGGAAGCCTCAGAATTTCAGTGAGAAATTTTTTGGCCCCACGCGCATGCGCGAAGCCATGGTCAATTCGCGCAACCTGGTGTCCATACGCATGCTACGTGATCTGGGGCTTAGCGCTACGCTGGAACACATCACGCGCTTCGGCTTTGCGGAAGAGGAGCTGCCGGCCAACCTGTCCATGGCACTGGGCACTGCCACCTTGCACCCACTGGCCATGGCCCGTGGCTATGCGGTGTTTGCCAATGGCGGCCACCTGGTTGAGCCTTACTTCATCACCCGCATTGATGATGCCTCGGGCAATCCCGTCTATTTCGCTGATCCAGCACTGAGCTGTGACGACTGCGCGGAAGAAGACCGCACGGAGCCCAGTGATGCGATCGTAGACCTAGCCGCTGCTGAACCCAGCTATCGACGCCTTGACCCGGAAGCATCTGCACGAGCAGAAAACGGCCCAGGCGGGACTCTGGGGCCACCACCGGTGCGCTATGCACCGCGGGTCATTTCTGAACAGAACGCCTATCTCGTGCGCTCCATGATGAATGACGTGGTCAAGCGCGGAACGGCCCGTAAAGCCATGGAACTCGGACGCACGGATCTGGCGGGCAAAACCGGCACCACCAACGACCAGGTCGACGCCTGGTTCTCCGGCTACAACTCGGATCTGGTCACCAGCGTCTGGGTCGGCTTCGATGACCAGGAAGAGCTGGGACGTAACGAGGTGGGGGGACGGGCAGCCCTGCCGATCTGGATGCAGTTCACGGCCCAGGCATTGCAGGATCAACCAGACGCACCGCCGGCCATCCCCACAGGTATTGTGCAAGCGCGCATCAATCCGGAAACCGGTTTGCTGGCTGCGCTTGATGCCCGGGACGGAATCATGGAAGTATTTGAAGCTGGCCATTTACCGGCTATGGAAACCAGCACAGGAGGAGCGGATCGCGATGGCGCAACGGAAGAGAACCCGTACGACATCTACTGACAGAGGCCGCTCGGACACGCGTCTGTCCCCCAATGCGCGCAAGCTGCAAAACCTCAGACGCGATGTGGCCGTCGAGGCCGCGCGCATTATGGCCACCGAAGGCCAGCGCAACTTTATGGCCGCCAAGCGCAAAGCGGCTGAACGTATCGGCGCAGGCCCGCGCATCGTGCTGCCCTCAAACCGGGAGGTCGAAGAGGCCCTGAGAGCCTACCAGGGCTTTTTCGGTGGCGAGGACCACACGCACAATCTCAGTAGCCTGCGCGAGGTGGCCATTGAAGTCATGCGACATTTAGAACAGTTTCAACCGCGCCTGGTGGGACCGGTTTTGGACGGTACCGCGGATCAGTACTCACGGGTATCACTGCATCTTTTCAATGACCCGCCGGAAGCCGTGCTCTGGCACCTGGACGCGTTGGCCATAAGTTTTCATGAAGAGCAGCGCAAGATTCGCTGGCACGATGGTAGCCATCGACTGGTGCAATTACTGGTGACCGAGCTTCGGGAGGTCACCATCGAACTGGTGCTGTTTGATCTGGTGGATCTGCGTCAGGCGCCGCCCAGCCCCGTTGACGGGCGCCCGCAAAAGCGGGCCGCGCTGCAGGATGTGGAAATTCTGCTGGCAGCCGCATAAAAAAACCGGCCATGGGGCCGGTTTTTTTATGCCTTGAGCTCTGACTTCAGTCTCGATCTTCCAAAGCCACGTAATCGCGCTCCGCCGGGCCGGTGTACACCTGACGCGGACGCCCGATCGGCGTCGGGTTCTCGCAGTGCTCCAACCAGTGGCTAACCCAGCCAACGGTACGAGCGATCGCAAACATGACGGTAAACATGCTGGTGGGAATACCCAGCGCCTTGTAGATAATACCGGAATAGAAATCCACGTTCGGATAGAGCCGCTTCTCAACGAAGTAGTCGTCCTTCAGGGCAATCTGCTCCAGCTCCATGGCCAAATCCATAAGCGGATCAGAGGTGCCCAGGTCGGCCAGCACTTCGTGTGCTGCTTCCCGGATGATGCTGGCGCGCGGATCATAGTTCTTGTACACCCGATGTCCGAAACCCATGAGCCGGAAGGGGTCGTTGCGGTCCTTGGCGCGCTTGATGAACTGCGGCACGTTGGAAACGTCACCGATTTCCTCCAGCATATTCAGCACCGCCTCATTGGCGCCGCCATGAGCCGGCCCCCAAAGCGCTGAGATCCCTGCAGACACGGCCGCATAGGGGTTGGCACCGGTGGAACCGACCAGGCGCACGGTTGAGGTGCTCGCGTTCTGCTCATGATCGGCGTGACAGATAAACAACAGATCAAAAGCACGCGCTGCCACCTCGCTGACCTCATAGTCCTCCGCAGGCACGGAGAACATCATGTCGAGGAAGCGCTCCGTGTAGCTGAGCCGGTTCTTCGGATAGGCTGAGGGCCAACCCATGTGATGGCGATAGCAAGCCGCTGCAATGGTCGGCATCTTCGCAATCATGCGCTTGGCTGCCAGCATGCGGTGATCCGGGTCGTTCATGTCCAGACGGTCGTGATAGAACGCGGCCAGGGAACCCACTGCACCGGCCATCATGGCCATGGGGTGCGCATCATAGTGAAAGCCGGAGATAAAGGTGTTGAGCTTCTCATGCACCATGGTGTGGTAGGTGATGTCACGCTCAAACTCTGCGTATTCAGTGGCTTTGGGCAAGTCGCCTTTCAGCAGCAGATAGGCCACTTCCAAAAAGCTGGACTGCTTGGCAAGCTGCTCAATCGGATAGCCACGGTGACGCAGAATGCCCTGACCACCGTCGATGAAGGTGATGGCGCTGGAACAGCTGGCGGTTGCGGTAAAACCCGGATCATAGGTGAAGTAGCCCAGCTCCTTGGGCAAGCTCTTGATGCTCAGCGTGGGCTCACCGGCGGTGCCGCGTACCACGGGCAATTCCAGCTGCTTACCACTGTTTTCATCGCTGATAATGACGGGTTTGTCTGCCACGTGAATCTCCTGAACTGATGGTTTAAACGGTGGCCCCTGCCACCTCTATGGCGCCCGCCTGAGCGGCGGGGCGGTCATGTCTTACGCCACAAAAAAGCCCGGCAAGTCTGCACCAGCCGGGCTTTTGATCGTTCTCTGCAACTTATTTCTGGTAACGGCGCTTGAAGCGATCAACACGCCCACCGGAATCGAGCACCTTGTGCTTACCGGTGTAGAAGGGGTGTGATGCGCTGGACACATCGATCTTGACCAGCGGATATTCTTCACCGTCTTCCCACTTGATGGTTTCGTTGCTGTTCATCGTAGAGCGGGTCAGGATCGAGAAGTCTGATGAGACATCCTGGAAAACCACCTTACGATACTCAGGGTGAATGCCAGCTTTCATAATGGTTTTCCTGCTATCGGGTCTTCAAAGAGCCGGGCATTTTAGCGATGGAAGCGCCTCAATGCAAGCCGTTAAGAGCCTTATTCCGCATCGTTTTCCGGTAAAAAAATAGCCTGCAAGTTGTTGTTGAAGCGCCAACCCAAATCACTGGGGCGATAACCGTGCCCCCCCTGCTCCAACAGCCCCTGGTTCAGAGCCCGTTCCAGCGGCGCTACAAATGCCTCTGCATCCAGCCCCGTGCGCCTTTGCGCGTGCTGCAGGTCAAAGCCCTCGCGCAAGCGCAAAACGTTCAAAAAGTACTCAAAAATCCGCTCGGCAGCTGGCAACACATGGGTTTTCGCCAAGCGTTCACCGGCCAGGTAGCGCCGCGGATGGCGCACCTTGATCAAGCGCTGAATCTCGCCGTTGGCGGGCAGACTCAGTTTGCCATGTGCGCCGGCCCCGATGCCCAGGTAATCACCGTAACGCCAGTAATTAAGATTGTGGCGTGACTGTCGCTCCGGCCGGGCCCAGGCGGACAGCTCATATTGAGCAAAGCCAGCCTCCGCCAGCAGCCGGGAACCGGCATCCTGCATTTCCCAGCAGCGCTCTTCGCCCGGGAGCGGGGGCGGATTAAGGGCGAAAGCCGTGTTGGGCTCCAGTGTCAGGTGGTAGTAGCTGATGTGCGCCGGATCCGCCGCTAGTGCCATGCGCACATCCTCACAAGCCTGCTCCGTACTCTGGGCGGGCAGGCCAAACATCAGGTCGATGTTGTAATTGTCGAGACCAGCGCTTTGGAGCGAAGCCAGCGCACGCTGCACGTCATCACCCCCGTGAATGCGCCCCAGGGCCTGCAGCTGTGGATCATGAAAAGACTGCACGCCCAGCGAGACGCGGTTGATACCCGCCTCGCGATAGGCCTGAAAGCTGTCGCGCTCGATGGTGCCGGGATTCGCCTCCAGCGTAATTTCGGCACCGGGCGCGAGATCCAGCCGGGCCCGAAACCCCGCCAGCAAACGGTCAAAATGGGCAGCACTGAACAGGCTGGGTGTGCCACCGCCGAAATAGATAGTGTGTACCGTGCGCCCCCAGACCAGCGGCAGGTCCTGCTCCAAATCCTCCCACAGGCGCTGGATGTAATCATCCGCTGGCAACTCGTCCCGCAGCGTATGCGAGTTGAAGTCACAGTAGGGACACTTGCGAATGCACCAGGGCAGGTGCACGTACAGGCTCAGCGGCGGCAGCCCCTGCTCAGGATTCACGGCCGGCCCGCGCCCGCAAGGCGTCGCGCAGCGCCCGCACCGCCCGGGCCCGGTGGCTAAGGTCGTTTTTGACCGCCGGCGCCAACTCGGCCGAGGCGCAGTTCTTTTCCGGCACGAAAAACAGGGGGTCATAACCAAAACCGTTGTCGCCCCGGGGGGTGGTCAGAATCTCGCCATGCCAGGCCGCGCTGGTCACCAGCGGCGCCGGATCCCCAGCGTGATCGACAAAAACCATGGCGCAGTAGAAGTAGGCGGCCCGCGACGCGTTCGGCAACGCCGCCAGCTCACTGAGCAGGCGCTGATTATTGGCCGCGTCCGTGCCTTCAGCACTGAACCGTGCGGAGCGGATACCGGGGCGCCCCCCGAGCGCCGGCACCACCAGACCCGAATCATCTGCGATTGCCGCATGCCCTGTGTGGGCCGCTGCATTGCGGGCCTTTATCAGAGCATTCTCCAGGAAGGTGCTGGCGTTCTCATCTGCCTCCGGCGTGTCCCAGTGGGACTGGGGACGCAAATTGACCCCCAGCGGGCCAAGCAGTTGTTCCAGCTCCCTCAGCTTGCCGGGGTTACCGCTGGCGAGCACCACCACCTGCTTGCTCATGGCTGTCAGGGCGCCAGCGCTGCGCGCTGCAGCTCCAGCAATTCACCAATGCCCTGCTCGGCAAGATCCAGTAGCTGGTCCAACTCGCCACGACGGAACGCATGGCCCTCGGCCGTCCCCTGCACTTCGATAAAGCCCCCGCCGTCATTCATGACCACATTCATATCGGTCTCGGCCGCCGAGTCCTCCGGATAATCCAGATCCAGCACCGGCGTGTTACCAAAGATACCCACGGACACAGCGGCCACCTGCCCATGCAGTGGGTCACGCTGCAACTTGCCGGCCGCCAGCAGAGTCCGGCAGGCATCAGCCAGAGCGATGTAGGCGCCGGTAATGGAGGCGGTCCGTGTGCCGCCGTCGGCCTGAATCACATCACAATCCAGCGTAATGGTGCGCTCGCCCAGGGCAGCGCGGTCCACCACCGCACGCAGGGAACGACCAATCAAACGCTGAATCTCCAGGGTGCGTCCACCCTGCTTACCCGCACTGGCCTCACGACGCATGCGTGAACCGGTGGAGCGTGGCAGCATGCCGTACTCAGCCGTGACCCAGCCTTCCCCCTTGCCACGCAGAAACGGTGGCACGCGTTCTTCCACCGATGCCGTGCACAGCACTTTCGTTTGGCCGCAGGCAATGAGCACAGCGCCCTCCGCATGCATGGTGTAGTTGCGCTCGATGCTTACCGCTCGCAGTTCATTCGGCTGTCGCTTGCTCGGTCTCATATCGCATTCCCCTCATCCCAGGCGTGATTTCATGGTCCAGTAGAGCGCGTTCCGGGAGCACGGCGCGCTGGCATTTGCAGACCGTGCTGTTGCCAGCACGGGCGAGCGGCTACCATTGTGCCATTCCTCGATACCCGGAACCAAAAATGATCCGTAGCATGACCGGCTTCGCCGCTGCTGAGCAAGCATTCCCCTTTGGACGCCTGAGCTGGGAACTGCGCAGCGTCAATCACCGCTACCTGGAGTACAGCCTGCGGTTACCGGAAGAGTTTCGCGTGCTCGAACCCCAGGTTCGTGAACGGCTCGGCGCCTACCTGAAACGCGGCAAGGTTGATGCCACCCTGCGCTACCAGGAACTGGCCGGCAGCCCCGGCGGCGGTCTGTGCCTGAATCAGGAACTGGCGACACAACTCCTCGCCCTGCATCAGGAACTGGGCGGACTGACGGAGGTCCAGCAGCAGCCGAATTTGAGCGACCTGCTGCGCTGGCCTGGCGTGGTCACGGAGCAGCTGCGCGATCCTGCACCGCTGCATGAAGCTGCCATGACACTGCTGGAGCAGGCGGCTGAACAGCTGTTGGCTGCACGTGGCCGGGAAGGTGAGCAGATCAATCATATGGTCGCCGAGCGCCTGGCCGGCATTGAGCACTGGACCGGCGCCATCCGCGCTTGGCTCCCGGATATTCGCCAGGCCCTGCATGATCGCATGCGTGAGCGGGTCGGCGATCTCGGTCAGAACCTGGAACCGGAGCGACTGGCTCAGGAAGTGGCCGTGCTGGCGCAGAAAATGGACGTTGACGAAGAACTGGACCGACTGGACGCGCACGTGCTCGAGACCCGCCGCACACTGGGTCTGGACGAGCCGGTCGGCCGCCGTCTCGACTTCCTGATGCAGGAGTTTAACCGGGAATCGAATACGCTCAGCTCCAAATCCGTGGATCAGCGCACCACGCAGGCCGCCGTTGAGCTGAAGGTGCTGATCGAACAAATGCGTGAGCAGGTACAGAATGTCGAGTAGCCCCGAACATCTGCCGGGCGCCCTGTTCGTGGTGGCAGCACCCTCCGGCGCCGGTAAAACCAGCCTGGTCAATGCCCTTGTCGCCCACGATGACCGACTGCGCCTGTCCGTGTCCTACACCACGCGTCCCCAGCGCCCGGGTGAAATCGATGGCAAGCACTATCACTTCACCACACGGGAATCTTTTCAGCAGCGCCGACAGGCGGATGAATTTCTTGAATGCGCCGAGGTGTTCGGCAATTGGTACGGCACGCATCGCGCCACCACGGAGGCCATGCTGGCCCGCGGGCGGGACTTGCTGCTGGAGATCGACTGGCAGGGTGCGCGTCAGGTTCGGGACGCCTTCCCGGCCTGCCACAGCATTTTTATCCTGCCGCCCTCGCTTGCGGCACTGGCGGAACGACTCGGAAACCGCGGTCAGGACTCAGCGGACGTGATCGCGGCCCGCATGGCCGAGGCGCAGGCGGAGATTTCCCACTGCGGGGAATTCGACCATGTGGTGGTGAATGACGACTTCGAAACCGCCCTCGACGACCTCACAGCGCTGATTGACCGTTGCCGCCAGGGGGCACCAACACCGAATCCGTCTCATCACGCCTTGCTGGCAGAGCTACTGGGAAGCAGGTAGAATTAAAGGCTTGCCCTATAACCATTAGTTTTGGAAGAAACCCATGGCACGAATTACCGTAGAAGATTGCCTCGACAACGTAGCCAACCGCTTTGAGTTGGTTCTCACCGCAACGCGTCGCGCCCGCCAGCTGGGCCACGGCGCGGAGCCCATGCTCGAGGAAGAAAACGACAAGCCCACCGTGATTGCCCTGCGCGAAATCGCTGATGGGTTGATCGACGCTGAGAAAGTGGACGTGATTCAGGCAGAAATTGAAGCCGCGGAAGTCTTCGACGCGGTCGATCTGGAGGAAGATCCGACCGCCTGACCGGATCACTCATGCTGGCGACCTCGAGCTTTCCGGAACCGGTCCTTGAACTCAGGGACCTCCTGAACACCTACCTCGAGCCGGACCGGGTCGCCGTTGTCCTTCGCGCCTTTGAAGTAGGCGCGGTAGCCCATGAGGGCCAGGTTCGCAAAACCGGCGAGCCGTACATTCTGCACCCCGTTGCTGTGGCCAGCATCCTGGCCAAGCTGCGCATGGACCATCACAGCGTGGCGGCGGCCGTGCTGCACGACACCATCGAAGACACCGATCTTTCCAAGCAGGACATCAGCGCACAGTTTGGCGAGGAGATCGCTGACCTGGTAGACGGCGTCACCAAGCTGGACAAGATGAAATTCCGGACGCGCAAGGAAGCTGATGCGGAGAGTTTCCGCAAGATGCTGCTGGCCATGTCGCGCGATCTGCGGGTCATCTTCATCAAACTCGCAGACCGGCTGCATAATATGCGCACCCTGGGCATCATGGCGCCGGACTCACGCCGCCGAATCGCGCGGGAAACACTGGATGTCTACGCGCCCATTGCCGACCGGCTCGGTATGAACGGACTTAAATCCGAACTCGAAGACCTGGGTTTCGCCAACCTGCACCCCTGGCGCCATCGCACCATTGCCGAACACGTGCAGGAAGTGACCGGCAATCGGGAAGAGGTCATCGATTCCATCCGCAAGGCCCTCAAGCGCAAGATGACGGAGACCGGCGTGCCCTGCCGCATTCTTGGTCGGGAGAAGACGCCCTACAGTATCTATCGCAAGATGCGCGTGCGTGACCTGTCTTTCTCCGAAGTGATGGACGTGTATGCCTTTCGTATCATCACGCACTCGGAGCCGCACTGTTATATGGCCCTGGGCGCCGCCCACGCGCTCTATCAGCCGCGCCCGGGGCGCTTCAAGGACTATATCGCGCTGCCCAAGGCCAACGGCTACCAGAGCCTGCACACGGTGCTTTCCAGCCCCTACGGCCTGCCGGTGGAAATCCAGATTCGCACGGAAGAAATGGATGTAATGGCGGAGAAGGGCGCGGCCGCCCACTGGCAGTACAAGAGCGGTGAGATTACCGCCGGCACGGCCCAGCTGCGAGCCCGGGAGTGGCTGATGCAATTGGTCGATGTGCAGCGCCACACGGGGGACTCGCTGGAATTCCTGGATGGGGCCAAGTCGGACCTGTTCCCCGATGAGATTTTCGTATTCACACCCAAGGGGAAAATCATCGATCTGCGCCGCAATGCCAGCGCGCTGGATTTTGCCTACGCAATTCACACGGATGTGGGCAATCACACACGCAGCGTGCTGGTAGACAAGGTGGAGGTACCGCTGTCGACCCGCCTGAACCATGGGCAAACGGTTGAAGTGATTACCGACGCCGATACGCATCCCTCGCCCGCCTGGCTGGATTTTGTGGCGACCGCCAAAGCCCGGACCGCCATCCGCGCTTATATCAAATCGCTGGAGGCGGAAGACACAGTGCGACTGGGCATGCATATGCTGGAAACGGAATTGAACCGGCGCGGGGCTTCGGTCGAAGCCATCGCGCCGGACCTCATGAGCGCCTTTCTGGAAGACAACCAGCTGGAGCAGCAGGAAGACCTGTTCCACGATCTGGCACTGGGCAACCTGCTGGTCAGCGTGGTCGCCAACCGGTTGGCGCCAGAAGAGCACGCCCATGAAAGCGGTAAAAATGGCGTCGCCGAGGCGCTGACCATTGCCGGTTCCGAAGGCAGCGTGGTGGACTTTGGTCAGTGCTGCTTCCCGGTACCTGGCGACCCGATCATGGGCTATGTGTCTGCCGGCAAAGGCGTCGTAGTACATCGTGCCAGCTGCCGCAATATGCGTGATCTGCGCAAGCATCCGGACCGCTGCCTGGCCGTGGAGTGGGCCTCCATTACCCACAGCATGTTCACGGTCGGGGTGCGCGTTATCAGTGAAAATGTTCCGGGCAGCCTGGCCAGCATCTCCGCCAGCATCAACGAGGCGGGCAGCAACATTGAGAAGGTCGAGCAGCCCGAGTCGAATCCGGAAACCGCCACGCTACAATTCCAGATCACCGTCCGCGATCGTGATCACATGGCGCGCGTCATGCGTCGTCTGCGGCGCAATAAAGTGGTGCTGAAAGTCAGTCGCCTTGTAAGCTAGTGCCGACGGTTCCGGCAGCGTGCTGGCAACACCCTTGACCAAGGCAAAAGCGACCATGAAAAACACCATTCACACCGATGAGGCACCGGCTGCCATCGGCACTTATTCCCAGGCCGTTCGGCATGGCAACCTGATCTTTTTGTCCGGACAGATCCCACTGGTACCGGCCACCATGACCGTGGTGGAAGGCGGCATTGAAGCCCAGATTCATCAGGTATTCAAAAATCTACGCGCCGTATGCGAGGCTGCTGGCGGCAGCCTGGACGACCTGCTGAAGGTCAACGTCTTTCTCACCAATATGGGTGATTTCCCGCAGGTAAACGAGGTCATGGGCAGCTACTTCACTGAACCCTATCCGGCCCGCGCTGCGGTCGCTGTTGCCGCCCTGCCCCGCGATGTTGCGGTGGAGATTGAAGCGGTGATGGCGGCACCGGGTGACAGCTGACGAACTCCAACAGCTCAACGGCGTCGGGCCCAGCCTGGCCGGACGCCTGAATGGCCTGGGCATTCATACGGTCTCAGACCTGCTGTTCCATCTGCCGCTGCGCTATGAAGACCGCACGCGACTGAGCGCCATGGGCGGTCTCAGCGCTGGCGAGACCGCGCAGATTGAAGGTGAGGTCGAACATGCGGCGGTGGTACCCGGACGACGGCCCAGCCTGCTGGTCATGCTTGGCGACGGCACCGGTCGCGTGAGTCTGCGTTTCTTTCACTTTCGGGCGCACCAGCGTCAACAGCTGGCGCGCGGCGCGCGGCTGCGCTGTTTCGGTGAGGTCCGGGCCGGCTTTCGCGGGCTGGAAATGGTACATCCCAGCTATTTGCGACTGGGGCCAGACGAGCAAAAGCCCCTGGCTGACCGGCTCAGCCCCGTCTATCCCACCACCGAGGGGCTCGGTCAGGGCAGCTGGATCAAACTCACGGATCAGGCCCTCAAGCGGCTGCGCGGGGAACAGCTCACCCTGCGCGAATTGTTGCCCGAAGCCATGCTTGAAGATCTGCGTCTACCCAGTCTCATCGCCGCTCTGCACACCATTCACCGGCCGCCGCCGGATGCCGATGTGCACGCACTGGTCCAGCGCAGCCATCCGGCCCAGCATCGGCTGGCCATGGAAGAGCTGCTGGCCCACAACCTCAGCATGCGCTTACTGCATCAGCGCCAGCGCCAGAGGCAGGCGCGCGCCCTGGATCAGGTCAGTACCATCGAGGCACAGTTTCTAAAGGGCTTGCCCTTTGCGCTGACCGGTGCCCAGCAGCGGGTGGTGGCAGAACTCCACCGGGACATGACCCGCACCCACCCGATGCTGCGACTGGTCCATGGCGATGTGGGCTCGGGCAAAACCGTGGTTGCCGCGCTGGCCGCCCTGCGGGCCGTTGGAAATGGTCAGCAGGTCGCTATCGTGGCGCCAACGGAAATTCTGGCGGAGCAGCATTTACGCGTTTTCAGTGACTGGTTTGCGCCGCTCGACCTGAAACCCATCTGGCTATCGGGCAAAGTGACGGGCAAAGCACGCACGGAGGCATTGGCAGCAATCGCTGGTGGTGCGGGGGTGGTCATCGGTACCCACGCGCTCATGCAAGACAGCGTGGCCTTCAAGAATCTCTCCCTGGTGATCGTTGATGAACAGCACCGCTTCGGCGTAGATCAGCGCATGGCCCTGCTGCGCAAGGGCCAGGACGGCAGCACGCGGCCACACCAGCTCATCATGACGGCCACACCCATTCCCCGCACGCTGGCCATGACCGCCTATGCCGGGCTAGAGGTTTCCGTTATCGACGAACTCCCGGCCGGCCGCAAGCCGGTCAAGACAGCGGCCATCGCCAGCGAACGACGCGAGACCGTGATCGAGCGCGTAGCCGCAGCTTGCCAGCAGGGACGTCAAGCCTACTGGGTCTGCACCCTGATCGAAGAATCTGACTCGGTACAGGCCAAGGCCGCTGAAGAGGTGGCCAGCGACCTGGCCCGACGCCTGGGTCAAGTTCGGGTTGGCCTGGTGCACGGTCGCCTGAAGGCACCAGAAAAGCAGGCCGTCATGGATGCATTCAAGGCGGGGCAAATCGATCTGCTGGTGGCCACCACCGTGATCGAGGTCGGGGTCGATGTACCCAATGCCTCATTGATGATTATTGAGAACGCAGAACGACTGGGGCTTTCCCAGCTGCACCAGCTGCGCGGCCGGGTGGGTCGCGGCGCCGCGGAGTCGTCCTGCGTGCTTTTGTTCACCTCGCCCATTGGCAAGATAGCCAGACAGCGACTGGACATCATGCGCCGTAGCAACGATGGTTTTGAGATTGCCGAAAAGGATCTTGAACTGCGCGGTCCAGGCGAGGTGCTGGGTACCCGGCAAACCGGCATGCTGCAGTTCCGGGTCGCAGACCTGGTACGTGACGCGCACCTGCTCCAGCGCATTCCGCCGGTGGCCGAAGACCTGTTAGCGCATCATCCGGCGCAGGTTCAGGCGCTGATCCGCCGCTGGGTCGGAGATGCGGCACAGTTCGCCGGCGTGTAGCCCAAAGTGGGGACCGAGGAGGAACCATATGAGCAAGAAGAAAACCCTGAAAACACTACAGATTGAACTGTGCAAGCTGCAGGATTGGCTGCAGAAGACCGGCGAACGGGCCATCGTCATTTTTGAGGGGCGGGACTCGGCGGGCAAGGGCGGCATGATACGCACCATCCAGGAACGCGTCAGTCATCGCATTTTTCGTAGCGTTGCCCTGCCCAAGCCCAGCACGGAAGAAGCCAGCCAGTGGTATTTCCAGCGCTATGTGAGCCACTTCCCGTCCGCTGGCGAACTGGTGCTTTTTGACCGCAGCTGGTACAACCGGGCCGGCGTTGAGCGCGTTATGGGGTTTTGCTCCGAAACGCAGCTACAGCAGTTTTTTCGTAACACGCCGGACTTCGAGCGCTCCATCGTCTCGTCGGGAATCAGGCTGCTGAAATACTGGCTGGAGATCGATCCGGAGGTGCAGCACGAACGACTGACGGAGCGCCTGCAGGACCCACGCAAGTACTGGAAGCTCAGCCCCATGGATCTGGAGTCGCAACCGCGCTGGTATGCCTATTCCCGAGCGCGAGACGATATGTTCCATCATACGCACACGGTGGATGCGCCCTGGCATATCGTGCCCTCCAACGATCAGCAACGGGCACGACTGAACTGCATCAGTCACTTGCTGGATCAGTTCCCCTATGAGCAGGACGATTACGAGTCGCTGCCGGTCGCAGAAATCCCGGGGCTGGATCGCAGCGAAGCCTATGATGACCAGGCCAGTCTGCAACAGCTGCCTACCATACCGCAGCGCTATTAGAACGCACTGCAGCTGTCAGGAACGGCCATCCATGCGCCGCTGCACCTCCGCCCGCGAGCGGCTTAACTCGTCGCTCAAACGCTGCTCCAGAGCCTGGTAGGCCGGCAGCGGCCGCAGCAAGCTAAGTCGATCGTCACGCTGCAGAATCCACAGGCGCCGCCAACCTTTGTCTACCGCTCGTTCCAAGGCCGCAAGCGCCGCCTCTGGAAGCGCTTGCTGCGCCCGCAACACCGCCTCGGCATAGTCCACGTAGGCCAGATCAAGCCCGTTGAGTCGCGCCTGGTCCAGGGCCTGCTGGACCTGCGCCATACGCTCGGCAGCGCGCGCATCTTGACCCAGATGCTGGTGGATAAAAGCCACCATGCTCAAAGCGAACATCTGATCTTCCGTAAGCACCCCCTGGGTCACATTCAGGACACTGTCTGAGTGGGGCTCTATGGCCAGCGTAAACGCTTCCAGGGCGGTGGCAAGATCATCCCGCAACAAGGCCACATGGCCCGCCATAAAATGGTAATTGCGCTGCAATTCCGGCGGCAGGCGCTCCGGCTGATCACCAAATACCGCTCTGAGCACCTGCGTTGCTTCCTCGGAACGCCGCTCTATCAGCAGCAGATAAAACCGCTGCATCAGCAGTTCACCGTTATCCGCATTGGCCTCCAGCGCCGGTAACAACAGCGCTTCGGCAGCCGCCAATTCCTGCAATTCCATCCAGGCCCGCGCCAAAACACTCACCACCACCGGGCTCTCCGGATCAATCGTGTGGGCCTGGCGCGCATAGTCCCAACCACTCACCAGTCGTCCCGCGTCCAGCGCCAGGGTGGCCGATTGGCGCAAGAGCGTTGGCGAGTCGGGTTTGATCAGGATCAAACCATTGAGCACGCCCGTGGCATCCTCGATGCGACCGCGGTTGCTCAGGTTACCGGCATAGGAAATCGCCAGCAGTTCGTTCAACGGATCCAGCAGCATGGCCGCTTCCAGCACCTGAGCCTGTTCCGCAAGCCGGTTCTGTTCACCCAACACGTTCGCTAGCCACAGCCGCGCGGGCACATAGGCCTCGTTGAGGGCGATGGCCTTGCGTAAATCCGTTTCGGCGACCTCGTATTGTTGTAGCTGCAAGCCTGCTAAACCTCGGGCCGCATAGGCCTCCGCTGACTGCGGATCCAGACTCAGCGCCTTATCGATCATGCGCTGCGCCTGCTTTACCGCCTGCAGCGGTTTCACATTCCCGTAGGATGACAGCAGCAGTGACGCATCGGCAATACCTGCATAGGCCGGCGCAAACTGGGCGTCTTGTGCCAGGGCCTCGGCGAAGAGGCCAATGGCCTTCTTCAGCTCCACCGGGGAACGCCGCCACCAGTGCACGCGCCCGGCCCGATAGGACTCCACGGCGGCCAGGTTCTCGGCGCGCAGCACTTGCGGCTCAGCCAGCCCGGAAAAAGAATCCAGCAGCGCCAGGGCAATCGATCGGGCCACCTCATCCTGCAGACTAAAGGCCCCAGCCCGGGAGGTTACAAAAGTCTCCGACCAGACTTCATATCCATCTTCCGCGTTAATCAGCGAGGCTGACAGGCGCAGGGTGTCGCCCGCGGTCCGGATCGTGCCCACCAGAAGCGTACGTACATTCAGTGCCGCGCCAATCTTCTGCACATCTCTCTGACGTTCGTCATCAAAGGCAAAAGAGGACGTGCGAGCCGCGACCTGCAGCCCTTCGACCCGGGTGAGCACATTCAGTATCTCTTCCGCCATCCCCTCGGACAAAAAGTCCTGTGACGCATCGCTCGAATCGATACGAAAGGGCAGCACGGCAATGGAGTTCTCCGGCGCCAGACTGCTCGACGCGGCGGTCCGGGCCGCAGGCCGGTCCGGCATTTCGCCTTCGAACAAACTGCTGTAATAGCCGTAAAAACCGATCCCCACCGCGCCTGTGACCAGAACCATCGCCGCAAACAGCGCAATGCTCTGACCCGTGCTGAGCAAGCTGGCCGCGCCCGTGCGCTGAATACCCTGACCGGTAAAATCAAAGCGCCAGGCCAGAATAAACACCACGGGAAAACCGAAAATCAGGACCAGCACCAGCGCCGTGGGTAACCACTCAGGCAGGCGCAGCGGATCCACAGCAGCATCCATAAGCTGCAGCACAACGAAAACACCGACCGCGTAGGCACCCAAAGTGCTGAGGACCTTGCGACGCGCCAGTTCGCCCATCACGGCCGCCATGAAAGAAATTTGCTGCCCCATGCTGCTGTGCCTGATTCCCTAGCTGTGTGCGTCCCGTTTGACGCGAATCAGTGCCGAGGTATCGTCCTCCGCCCCACCCTCAGCCACCAGCCGCTCATAATCGCGAATCGTGGCATCAACCATTGGTAGTGGGAATTGCAACTCTTGTGCCAAATCGGCGCAAATCCTGAGATCCTTCAACAGCAGGCCGGATTTGAAGCCTGGCGTGAACTCGTCCGCCAGCATGGTGGCACCGCGATGATCCAGGAACCAGCTTCCGGCCGCACCGGCGGAAAGCACCTCCAGCAGTGGCTTTGCCGGCAATTCCAGTCGTTCCGCCAGAGCCAACGCCTCACAAACGGCTTCAGCCAGGCCGCCGACAATGACCTGATTCACCGCCTTGGTGGCCTGGCCGGATCCAACGGGGCCCATAGGAGTGATGCGTGCGGAAATGGCTTCCAATACTGGTCGAATTCGCGCCAAAGTGGTGGAATCCCCCCCGGCCATAACCGACAGGGTTCCGGCTCGCGCCCCCTCGACACCGCCAGAGACCGGCGCATCGACATAGTCGACGCCATGCTCGGCCAGCCCCGCTGCCAGGCGACGCGTGATGCCGGGGCTCACGGTACTGGTATCCAGCACCACCTTGCCGGCGGACAGGCCAGGTTCCAGTTGTCCCAGCACCGACTCCAAATCTGCATCGGCAGACACGCAGGTGAGTACCACGTCACAAGCATGTGCCAAGGCCGCCGGATCGGTCGCTACCGGCACCGCCAGTTCCTGGGCCAGCGCCTGGGCTACCGACTCCGTACGGTTCCAGACCATGGTCAATAAACCGGCCGCCTGGAGATGGCGTGCCATGGGGGCGCCCATGGCACCCAGCCCCAGCACACCTGTGCGTAGCTTTGTCATCATCGGTTCTCCACCCGCTCAGCCGCTTTGGTCCGGGCTAGATCGCCTCATCACCTTCTTCACCGGTGCGAATGCGCACGACCCGTTCGAGGTCGAAAACAAAAATTTTGCCATCGCCAATTCGGCCGGACATGGCCGCTTCCGCAATGGCTTCCACCACCGCCTCGGCTCGATCATCAGCCACCGCCACTTCCAGCTTTAATTTGGGCAGGAAATCGACCACATACTCGGCCCCTCGATAGAGCTCCGTATGGCCTTTCTGGCGCCCAAAGCCACGGACTTCGGTAACGGTCATGCCATTGACGCCAATATCACCCAGCGCATCACGAACATCGTCCAGTTTAAAAGGCTTGATAATCGCGGTTATCATTTTCATGGTTGTACTCTACGGCGGTGCTTGCCGGGACTATATTGCCCCACCCGCCAGGGAGCAAGCACCCCCCGACCTTGCCAGGATAGGACGCATGATTGATCTGACCCGCATCGACGAACTCGCCCAGCGCCTCGCGGCGGCTCTGCCGCCCGGCGCCCAGCAAATGCGCACTGAAGCGGAAGCCCAGTTTCGCACAGTGCTGCGCAAAGGCATGGCCAGCATGGACCTGGTCAGCCGCGCTGATTTTAACGATCAAAAGGCCGCGCTGGAGCGCGCCACCGCCAAACTGAAAGCACTGGAACAGCGCCTGGCCGAACTGGAAAGCAGCAGCGCCTGAAAGCGCTGATCTCTTACAGGCAAGTTGGCTCTCCCGCGCTGGCGCGGCGGTAATTAACTGCTGAAAATCACACTCTGGCTATCAGGGAGTGGCGCTATGGGTCTCGCGAGAGTCCTGAGCCGGGCTTGCGCGGGTGTCTGCGCACCCGGGGTGATGGTTGAAACCCATCTCTCAGGTGGCCTGCCAAGAGTCGCCATCGTCGGCATGCCCAGGAAAGCGGTAACTGAGGCCCGCGATCGGGTACGGGCAGCGCTCATGAACTGTGGCTTTGATTATCCGGCCCGGAATATCACCGTGTCTCTGGCACCGGCTGAGCTCCCCAAAGATGGGGGCTGCTTCGACCTGCCGATTGCGCTTGGGCTTATTGCCGCCTCGCGGCAATGCCGCACCGAGCGCCTGGCCGGCACGGAGTTTCTGGGCGAGCTCTCGCTGGCAGGTGAGTTGCAGCCCGTTCGCGGGATTTTGCCCGCAGCGCTCCGTGCCCGGGCGGTGGGGCACCGGCTGGTGGTACCGTTGGCCAACAGCGCCGAGGCCGCGTTGCTAGAGCGGGGCCAGTTTCTCTGTGCCCGCTCGCTCTCGGAGGTCGTGGCATGGCTAAACGGGAAAGCGGAACTCACCCTGCCGCACGCTGAGCTGCCGGCCACGCCTGCGCCAACGCCAGACCTCAAAGAGGTGATGGGTCAACAACTGCCAAGGCGCGCGCTGGAGATCTGCGCCGCCGGAGGGCATAACCTGCTCATGTGTGGACCACCAGGGACCGGCAAGACCATGCTGGCTGCCCGCCTTCCAGGCCTGTTGCCGCCCATGACCGAGGCCGAGGCGCTGGAAAGCGCAGCCATTGCTTCGGTCAGCCAACAGGGATTTTCACCGGCGCAATGGCGGCAACGACCTTTTCGCGCACCGCATCACACGGCCAGCGCCATCGCTCTGGTAGGCGGGGGTCAGTCGCCGCGACCGGGGGAAATATCGTTGGCGCACCAGGGTGTGTTGTTCCTGGATGAGCTGCCCGAATTTCCACGCCGGGTGCTGGATAGCCTGCGCGAGCCTTTGGAAGCGGGCGCCATCACCATCTCACGAGCCAGTGCACAGGCAGATTTCCCGGCCGCTTTTCAATTGATCTGCGCCATGAACCCATGCCCCTGCGGTTTCGCTGGTGACCCGGCTGCCAGCTGCCGCTGCTCCAGCGAGCAGGTACAGCGCTATGCAGGACGCATTTCAGGCCCGCTCCTGGACCGCATTGATCTACAGGTCCAGGTGCTGCGACCGGACCCTTCTTTGCTGCACGCACCCACCAGCAGCGGCGAAGACAGCGCCACGGTGCGCCAGCGCGTTATCGCAGCCCGCGCGCAGCAACAGCAGCGACAGCAGATGACCAACGCACGCCTTAACAGTCAGGCACTGCGGCAGCTTTGCGCATTCGAACCCGCTGAGCAAAAGCTCCTGACTCAGGCAGCGCGCCAGTTGCAGCTGTCACCACGCGCCTGTCAGAGCATCATGCGCGTCGCACGCACCATTGCGGACCTGGATGGTATCGACCACATTGCTATCGATCATCTCTCTGAAGCCATCGGCCTGCGGCGCCTGGCGCCGGGCAGAACGCTCTGAGAAGCAAATCGGCAGCCCACATCCCGGCTTCGTCCACGCTCAAAACAAAGTGCTATGCTTTGAGCATGCAGGACGCAAACAGGTCTCGCTCCGCACTCCAATTGCAGGGCGAGGCAACGACCCATCGCCACAACACGCGATCAGCAACGGTAACAGTTCACATACGAGAACGAGTGAGCACAGCAGGTAAACAAGCGCAGCCAGAGACCAGCGCCAAGCAGACGCTTGCCGAGGGCACCCATGCAAAACTTGCCATTCGCGACGGCGGCAAGACCACCTTTCTGCGGCAAGAGGATATCGAGTGGGTCGATGCAGCCGGGGATTACATGTGCGTTCATGCGCTGGGTGAAACCCATATCATGCGCAACACCATGAAAGCGCTGGAGGCCGCCTTAACCGCAGACTTCTTACAGCGCATTCATCGATCCACTATTGTCAACGTGCGCTGCGTCAGTGAAATGCGCCCGCACATTAACGGCGAGTATTTTCTGACCCTCAAGGGGGGGCACACGGTGAAGCTGTCACGCAGCTACAAAGACAAGCTACGCTACATGCCCTAGGCACCAGCGCGCACCATTGATCGCCCCCACCGCCCCCTAAACCCATGCATGCCCCGCGTTATATCTTCGATATTGACGGCACACTGATGCCCACTCAGCACGTGGACAATGAATGCTACTGGCAGGCGGTGCATCAGGTTTTTGGCACCGCTGCAGAAACCCTTGACCTGCACGACTTCGAACACGTTTCGGACAGCGGCATATTTGCTGAATGGTGTGAACGCACCTTACAGCGGCCGGCCACTGCCTCAGAACATGAAGCGGTCCGGAACAGCTTTCTGCAGCTTCTGGAATCAACTTACGCGGCCGAGCCCGCCAACTTCCAGCCACTCCCTGGCGCAGCCGCCTTTTTGCGCAGCCAGCCCTCCGGCCGGCTCGCACTGGCTACCGGCGGCTGGCGTCACACGGCACGCTTTAAATTACACTGCGCGGGTCTGGATAGGTTTAAGCTGCCGCTAAGCTGTTCGGACGATGCCATGGCTCGCACCGACATCATGCGCCTGGCAGAGCAGCAACTGGAAAGCGGACCGCCACCGATCTATTTTGGTGATGGTCTTTGGGATCTGGCCGCCGCCCGCACGCTGGGCTGGGGTTTTGTTGGCATCGCCCGCGGCTCCCAGGCAGCTGCTCTGCGAACAGCAGGCGCGCGCATGGTGGCTGCGGATTTTTGCCAACTGGCCGGGCTGGAACTCAACCCAACAAGCACTGCGATCAAGGATAGCTAAACATGGTTCAACGATACTTTTTTTGCCTGCTCATGCTCAGTACGCTGCTGCTGACCTTTGCCAGCGCGAGCGCCGATGAATTGCGCGGCGACCGCGCTGCGGCCAGCGCCGGCTGGGAACAGATCGACGCTGGCGCGCTGGTCATTGACGTGCGCAGTGAGGGCGAATACGCCAATGGCCACCTGCCCGACGCCAGGCGTATCGATTATACGGATACGGATGCGCTGGCCGCCGCGATTGGTAGCGACAAGACCCGGTCCGTGGTGCTCTATTGCGGCAGCGGGCGACGGGCGGAGCGGGCTCGTGGCGCGCTGCTGGAGCGGGGCTATGAGAATGTTTTCAATGCCGGTGGGCTGGATGCGCTGCAAGCCACCGAGCCCCATTGACTGGGCAGGCGCGCACCTGTCACGCAGATGAAGCGCCGGGCCGGGTCGAGTAAAATGGCGGGCTTTTCAGGGGCAACCCAGTCCCCTTTCGGAGAATCCCATGAACGACATGGAAAAACACAATCACTGTACGCATCAGATTATCGAGCTGGCCAACAAGCTCAAAGACGAGGGCCATGACATTCAACTCGTCAACGCCGCGCTGATGGCGGCCAGCGGCATCTACGCCACCTACTCCGTCGCCGGTAACGTCGGGGCGCTGGAGCCGACCGGGGTCGACAAGGTGGTGGCCATGTACCGGCAGAATCTCGAGCACATTCAGAAGCGCAAAAAAGAAGACGTTCAGGGCCAGTCCGGCAACGCCTGAGCGCTTTTTAGCTGGGGTCGGGGGCCAACCAGGCCTCCAACCCGCCCTCCAGCACGCGCAGTGAAGCGAACCCTTCCGCCTGCATGAGCGCCAGGGCGCGTTGGGCCCGTGGCCCCTGCTGACAGGTCAACACCCAGTCAGTTTTCCGATCCAATTCTGACAGCCGCTTCGATAGCTGGCCCAGGGGAATTTCCATGGCGCCGGGAAAACGGGCCACGGTCCATTCCGCCGGTTCCCGCACATCGATCACGGTGGGCGGCTGCTCAGATAGCAATTCAGCGCGCAGAGCCTGCACGCTTACCGCTGGCACTGTGTCTGCGCTGACCCGCTCACCGCAGAAAGCGGCATAGTCAATGGGTTCGTGAATGCTGGGCGCTACGCCACAAACCGGACAATCAGGGCGCGCCTTAACTTTAAGCGTCCTGAATTCCATGCTCAGGCCATCAAAAAGCAGCAGACGCCCCAGCAGTGATTCCCCCTGACCCAGCAACAGCTTCAGCGCTTCCAGGCCTTGCAGGCTTCCAATAATGCCGGGCAGCACGCCCAGCACGCCGGCCTGGGCGCAGGAGGGTACTGTGCCGGGCAGCGGGGGCTCGGGGAACAGGCAGCGGTAGCAGGGGCCCTGCCCAGCATGAAATACGCTGACCTGACCTTCAAAGCGATAAACGCTGCCGTAGACATGGGGCTTGCCGGCCCAGACGCAGGCGTCACTGACCAGATAGCGGGTGGGGAAATTGTCACTGCCGTCGACCACCAGATCATAGTCCGCCAACAGCGCGCGGACGTTTGCAGCTGTGAGCCGCTGCGCATGAGCCTGCACTTCTATATCGGGATTCAGCGCCAGCAGACGGGCACGCGCAGCCGCCGTCTTGGCCCGCCCGACGTCCTGCGAATCGAACAGCACCTGACGCTGGATATTGCTGAGATCCACCACGTCGTCGTCCACCAGCCCGAGGGTGCCCACTCCAGCGGCAGCCAGATACAGCGCCACCGGTGAGCCCAATCCCCCAGCGCCCACGCACAGCACACGCGCGCTTTTGAGCCGCTGCTGCCCTTCCAGGGACACCTCTGGCATTACCAGGTGGCGGCCGTAACGCTGGCGCTCACGCTCGGACAAGACTGACTCATGGAAGCTGCTCATGGGCCTATCTTAGTGCGCCCGGGTCATGGATGGCAGCGGCAGCATCGTCACCGGCACGGCACGGCCGCCCAATTAGCGCCCGGGGCTTTCAGCCCATAGCGGTAAACCGGTAGGCTTAAGCTTTCGCGCGCGCATCGAGGAAGCCATGGATTTTCAGCCCACCGCCAGGGTGCAGGACCTACAGCAGCAGATCACTGAGTTCCTGAACGAGCATATCTATCCCGCCGAAGCGCGCTTTGAAGCGGAACTGAAGGAGACACGCTGGCGAACGCCCGCGGTCATGCAGGAATTAAAAGAACGTGCGCGGGCGGCCGGGCTGTGGAATCTGTTTCTGCCGCCCGCCTACGGCGAATACAGCCCCGGCCTGAGCAATCTTGAATATGCGCCATTGGCGGAGTTGATGGGGCGTTCGCGCATGGCCGCCGAGGTATTCAATTGCAGCGCCCCAGACACCGGCAATATGGAGGTGCTGGCCCGCTATGGCACGGCCGCGCAACGGGAACAGTGGCTGCAGCCCCTGCTGGCAGGAAACATCCGCTCGGCCTTTGCCATGACCGAGCCGGCTGTAGCCTCCTCGGACGCCACCAATATCGCCACCACCATCACCCGCGACGGTGGCGACTATGTGATCAACGGCCACAAGTTCTATATCAGCGGCGCCTGCAATGAAGCCTGCAAGCTGCTGATCGTCATGGGCAAGACGGACCCGGACCATGAGGACCGGCACCGGCAGCAAAGCATGATCCTGGTCCCCATGGAGACGGCCGGCGTGCGCGTGGTCCGCCCCATGCAGGTATTCGGCTATGACGATGCGCCGGAAGGGCATGCGGAGTTGCTCTTGGATCAGGTCCGGGTACCGGCCGAGAACCTGATACTCGGCGAAGGACGCGGTTTTGAAATCGCTCAGGGGCGGCTGGGCCCGGGCCGCATACATCATTGCATGCGCCTGGTGGGGCTGGCCCAGCGCGCGCTGGAATTGATGGCTGCGCGCAGCCAGCACCGCATCGCTTTCGGGCGGCCGCTGAGCCAGCAACAGTCGGTCCGGGAAACGCTGGCCGATGCCGCCTGTGCCATTGAGCAGGCGCGACTGCTGACCCTGAAAGCAGCCGCCGAGATGGACCGGGTCGGCAACAAGGGCGCTAAAGATCTCATCGCCATGATCAAGATCGTTGCGCCGCGCATGGCCTGTAAGGTGATTGATCAGGCCATCCAGATCCATGGCGGTGCAGGTCTGGGGCAAGACCATTTGCTGGCCCAGTCCTACGCCTACGCCCGCACCATTCGTCTGGCTGATGGGCCCGATGAGGTACACATGATGCAATTAGGCCGCGCCCTGGCGCGTCACTATGGAGCCAAAACCCCATGAAATCAGATGCTATTGGCCTGCCGGCCGCAGAACTGGAGCGCTATCTGAGCACCCACGTAGCCGGCTTTGCAGGCCTCAAGCAGATTGAAAAATTCAGCGGTGGCCAATCCAACCCAACCTTTCGATTGGAGGCCGACAGCGGCACCTATGTGCTGCGCCGGCAGCCTCCGGGCAAACTGCTGAAATCGGCGCACGCGGTCGATCGCGAATTTCGAGTCATGCGGGCCCTGGCCGGCACCGCCGTGCCGGTGCCTGAGGCACTTCATCTGTGCGAGGACCCGGAGGTGCTGGGCGCCCTGTTTTTCGTCATGCGCTACTGCCCGGGGCCAATCCACTGGAAGGCAGCACTGCCGGGGCTGGAGCCTGCTCAGCGCGCCCATTGCTATGATGAAATGAACCGGGTGCTGGCCGAACTGCATGCCCTGGATCCAGCGAAGCTGGGGCTGGCGGACTACGGCAAGCCCGGCAGCTACTTCGCGCGCCAGCTCAGTCGCTGGACCAGCCAGTATCGGGCTTCTGAAATCAACCCAATCCCGGAGATGGACCAGCTTATCAACTGGCTGGAGGAACGGCTGCCGGACGACGACGGGCGCGTGGCCCTGGTGCATGGCGACTACCGGCTGGACAACTTCATCTGGGATGCGGACAGTCAACGCATCGTAGCCGTGCTGGATTGGGAGCTATCGACGCTGGGCCACCCCTTTGCTGATCTGGCCTACCAGTGCATGCAACTGCGCCTCCCGGACCTGGGCGGCAGCATTGTCGGCCTGCAGGGCCTGGACCGACAGGCGCTCGGCATTCCTGATGAAGCCCGCTATGTGGAACGCTACTGCGAACGACGCGGCCTCGACGGCATGGACGACTGGCCCTTCTATCTGGGCTTCAGCTTTTTCCGACTGGGCGCCATCGCCCAGGGCGTGGCCAAAAGAGCCCAGCAGGGTAATGCCTCCAGCGCCGAGGCAAGCAAGGTGGGCGCTATGGTGCAGCCTTTGGCACAGCTGGCCCTGGCCAGCATTCACGCAGCGTAGCGGCACCCACTGGCGACAGCGACCGTTAAACTAGCAGCCTACGGGGGAGGCATTTGGAACCAGCAGCAACGAGCATGAACGAGAGCCAGGAGGCCAGCGCAGGGCGGGCGGCGGGACTGCGCATTCATCGCTCGAATCGCACAGAGCTGCTGCTGGAGCAATTGGCCGCCAGCATCGCGCGGCCCGCCCCCGGACAGGGGCCCCTGGCAAGCGAGCGCATCCTGCTGGAAAACCCGTCCCTGGGCCCCTGGCTGAATCTGCAGCTGGCCCTGGATCAGGGCATTGCTGCGAATATCCACTATCAATTGCTGGAAGGCTTTTTCTGGGACCTGGCGCGCAGCGTGCTGTCGGTATCCATCCCCGCACGCACGCCCTTGAACAAGGAAGAAATGCGCTGGCGACTGCTGGCGCTGCTGGAACAGCCGGCGCTGCTCCAGCAGCCGCTTATGCAACCAGTGCGAGATTACTTAGAGACAGCAGACAGCACCCTGCAGGCCCTGAAACGGCTGCAATTGGCCAGTCATATGGCCGATCTTTTTGATCAGTATCTGGTGTACCGCCCGGACTGGGTGGTGGCCTGGGATCGCGATGAGCGGCCCCGGAAGAGCGATAGCAACGGACTGTGGGACAGCAATGAGCGCTGGCAGCGGACGCTCTGGCAAGCCATGACCCACAGCAGCCGGGAACCGCAGGCCCACCGAGCCCGAGTTCATCAACGGCTGCGCCAGCAACTGGGGGCGACGACCGCCCCCAGCCTGCCCTACGCCCGGCTGGCGGTATTTGGCGTCACCGCCATGGCCTCGGGACATCTGGAGCTACTCATGCTGCTGGCACGACATATTCCCGTGGATCTCTACGTGCTCGACCCCTGCGAGGAGTACTGGTACGACGTGCGTGGCGAACGCCGCATCATGCACCTGCAGCAGCAGGGGGGGCATTCCGAGCTGGTTGAAATTGGCAACCCGCTGCTGGCGGCCCAGGGGCGACAGGTACAGGACTTTCTCAATCTGCTGTTACTGGCTGAAGACGCCCATCTGGAGCCGGCACAGATCGAGGTCCTTGAAGCCCACCGTGACCCCCTGAAAATCGGGGACGACACGCTGCTGGCCCGCATTCAGCAGGATATGCTGCGGCTGAACTATCGCGGCGAATTTGCCCAATTCGAGCAGCTTGAGGGTAAGCCGCGCGCGCTACCCCTGGACGCGGCTGGTCGCAGCAATGTGCACATTCACAGCTGCCACAGCCCCCTGCGCGAAGTGGAGGTTCTGCATGATCAGTTACTGGCGCTGTTTGCCAGCCACGCAGACCTGAAACCGCGCGACGTGGTGGTCATGATGCCGCGTGTGGCGCCCTATGCGGCCCTGATTCGCGCCGTCTTTGAAAGCGCCGATGAAGCGCAGCGCATTCCCTACCATATTAGCGACCGCTCGCTTGAGGACAGCTCCACCCTGCTCAACAGTTTTCAGACCCTGCTGCAGCTGCCGGAAAGCCGCGTCACCCTGTCCGAGGTGCTGGCCTTGCTGGAAGTACCCGCTATCCAGCGGCGCTTCGAGCTGACGCGGGAAAGCTATGAGCAGCTGCGTCGCTGGCTGGTCGTATCTGGCGCCCGTTGGGGTCTGGACCACCGACATCGGGAGCGCGAACTGGGGCTGGATTACGGCGAGTTTAGCTGGCGTTTCGGCCTCGACCGGCTGCTGGCGGGCTATGCCATGCAACCCGCTGCCGATGAGCAGCCGCTGGGGGTGGAACCCCTGGACGAGATCGAAGGCAGCAAGGCACAGCTGCTGGAGCGCTTTCTTATGTTCTGGGAGCACTGCACCACGCTGCGCCAGCGCTTGCAGGAACCGCGCCCGCCAGCCGATTGGCACGCCCTGCTGCTGGAGCTGCTGGAGTCCTTCTATCTTGCCGACGAGGATGAACAGGCTGATCTCACCGCCTTGCGGAGCGGTCTGGAACAGCTGCAATTGGCCACTAGCGAGCAGTGGTATGAGGGCGCGATCAGCCTGCCGCTGGTACGTAGCAGTCTGGATCAGATTCTTAGCGCCAGCAGCGAACGGCGCCACCCCTGGAATGAGGGCGTTAAATTCTGCAGCCTGCTGCCCATGCGCGGCGTCCCGTTTGCCGTGGTCTACCTGCTCGGCATGAATCTGGAAGACTATCCGCGCCGGCTGGACCGCCCCAGTTTCGATCTGCTACGCGACGATTATCGGCCCGGTGACCGCTCCGCGCGCATTGATGACCGCTGGCTGTTTCTGGAAGCGCTGCTGTCAGCCCGGCGCGCGTTCCATGTGAGCTATTGCGGTCAGGACCCGCGCAGCAACGAGGCGCGCGAACCCTCGGTGCTGGTCAGCGAACTGATCGATTACGTGCGCGAAGGCTACGCCTGTGCTGACTGGTTCCATGGTCGCAGCCTGAAACCCAACACGGCCTTTTTCAGCCAGCACCCGCTGCAGCCCCACAGCGCCGATTACTTCAAGGACCATGGCCCCGGGGGAGACCAGCGGCAGGCCTACAGTCAGCAGACCTTCGCCATAGCATGCGCCCGGCAGCAGGCCCAAGCTTCTTCACCCCCTATCGATGGCGACAGGCACTGGCGACAGCTACAGCAACAAGCCGCGACCATGCATGTGGCGCCCCCGTGCTATGAGCTCAGCGTGGATGACTTTGTGGGCTACTTCAAGAGTCCGCCGCGCTGGTTCTTCAACACGCTGAACACGCGCCTTAACCGCGCCGATCTGACGGTCACGGATGAAGAACTGTTTGCCCTGGAGCGTGGGCTGCCACGCTGGCAGGCCCGTCACCGATTCCTGGAACTACTGGACAGCGGCACCGGGATGGATGCGGAAGCGGCTCGCGAGGCACTCCGTGCAGAATTCAGCGCCCAAGCGCGCTGGCCCATCGGTCAGGGCGCGGACGAGGAACTGCAACAGCTGGCCTCACTGCCGGAT
>JAOZKI010000051.1:0-5814 GCA_029935455.1 Lysobacterales bacterium
AATGAATGCCCCAGCGGCGTTCCAGAAAGTGGATGAGGTTGTAAATGCTGGTGGTCTGGAACGGGTTGCCGCCCACCAGCAAGGGTTGCATGGAGAAGGCTTGCCGCATGCGCTCATCTTTCAGGTGCCGTGCGACCAGATCCCAGACGGTACGGTCTGCACGCAGTCGGAGCAGGTGCGGGATTTGCTTCAACATGGTTCCAAAGCGATGGAACGGCCGATCACTCAACTGGGTAAAGCCCACATCGAATATGGCCTCCGACTGGGCCAGCAGGCGCCGGTAGCCGTCTGCATCGTCCGGATTGAAGCGGGCAATCTCGGCACAGGTCTCTTCCGTGGTGCCGCCATAATTGAAGGTGCTGCCGTCGGCAAAACGAAAGCGGTACCAGGGGTCCAGCGGTCGGAAAGATACGTAATCCTCGCGCCGGCGATCGAACAGTTCGAACAGTTCATCAAACAGGAAGGGCGCGGTGATTACTGTTGGGCCCGCGTCGTGCCGGAAGCCGTCCCGTTCAAAGACCTGCGCGCGACCGCCGAGTCGTGCGGCGCGGTCAACGAGGCGCACTTCATAGCCCTTGGCGCGCAGCCTCAGGGCGGCAGCGATGCCGCCGAAGCCCGCGCCGACGACCAGCGCCCGGGGTGTGCTCATGGTTGGATATCGTTGAGTTGCTGGGCCAGGAGGCCGATGCACTCAAGGGTTGGCTGGCCACTGCCCAGTGGCAGGGAGCGCGCCGCGAGGCGGGCCCTTTGCAGCGCGCGATGGGCCTCTTGGAGCGCCGTATCGTGCGGATGCTCATCGCCTGCCTGCCGAAGCAAGTGGATGACGTTCATACAGGCACTGCCGTCACTGGCCGCACTGTCCTCCCATTCGTCGTGCAGGTCGTCCAGAATCTGGTAGGCAATGGCAAAGTCACGTGCCGCCTGCGCCGCTTTGGCGGCTTCTTCACTGTAGCCTGCTGCCAGTAAGGCGAGTTCGGTACTCAGACCCAGCAGCGGCCCGGACTTGGCGGCGGCGATGGCCCGGTAGCGCTCTAGCCCAATGGTGCTTTGCTGCGCATTCAAGTCCGCAACCTGTCCGTGGATGACCTCGGCGGTGCGTTCATGCATACAGGTGATCAGCGCAGCCAGCTGCTCTGGCTGCTCGCACCGGGCGAGAGCCTGATAGGCGCCGCTGATCAGCAGGTCGCCGGCACAGATGGCCGTTTCCTCACTGCAGCTCACCCAGAGGGCGGGCGCACCGCGCCGCGTGGCGCTTCGGTCCTGAAGGTCATCGTGAATCAGTGAGGCGTTGTGCAGCAGCTCGGCGGCGGCGGCCAGCGCGATGGCAGTGCGCGGCGCCAACAGCAAGGCGTCGGCTGCTTTGAGTCCCAGACGGGCACGGGTGCGACCACCGCCCGCCTGAAAATGATTAGTAAGTGCGTCTTGTAGTGCGTTGCTTGTCTCGCTGTGGAGACCGATGCAGCGCAGCATGAAATGCTCTACGGCGTCGAGGTCTGCCCCGGCTTGGGGTGCCGGCGGAACGTCTACGATGTTTTTCAGGCTATCTGCGCGCATGGTTTTTATCATTGGGGACGGTGACGGTGCGCTCCTGGCGGAGCGCACCGTAGCCTGTCAGGGCCTATTTACCCGCTTCAATGCGAGCAGAATCACGCGTGGCTGCCAACCAGATGGCAACACCGAAGGCGATCTTGTTCACCAGGTCAGCCAGGTTGTAGATCACGTTCAGGCTGTTGGCGTCTACACCGCCCAGGAGGTAACCCATGACGTAGCCGATCGGATAGATGGACCAACCGACCGTTACGATCAAACGCAAGGTCTTGAAGGCCGTTTGCGAAGCGACGTTGGCGCTACTGGCGTTGATCTTGCTCGCCTCACCGATGAACACCTCGTAGATGATGTAGACCCAGCCAGCCATACCGATGATGAAGCCGGCAGTCGGATCCATGAAGCCCGCTTCACCCAGGTAGCCGCCTACCAGCATCACGATGGACGCGGTTAGCAATTTCCAGAAAACCTTGGCGGGGACCACGGCAATCGCGGCCAGAATGAGATAAAACTCGACAATCTGCAGTGGTACGGTCAGAAGCCAGTCGATGTAGCGGAACACCGTGGGGCTTTCCCCGGTGTTAACCCACACATCGCGCATGTAGAAGTAGTGCACGGCGGCGATCAGCGTCACCAGGCCAGCGACGGTGACGGATGTCTTCCACTTGCCCACCACACGGTCGCGTTCTAGGAAAAAGAAGAAAGTCGCTGCCACCATGGCCATCGAAATTAGCCAGAATGTTACGCCGACGAAATCTCTCGGGTCTAACATAGTCTCCATTGTGTTCATCCTCCGGGCGATACCCGTTATTGCTGGTTATGAAAGCCTTCGCTGTCTCGGTTTTTTTAGACTTCAGCCGAGGTTCGCTAGCGGTCGGCATCGTGAACTTAGACAAACGTTTGTCAAGATCAGGTGATCATCGCGTATTCTTCTAACAAAGCTAGAAAATGTCAAGCATTTATGGTGAATACTTGGACGAGTCTTTGACAAATGCTTTATACTCGCTGCCCATGAGTAATTCAGTTCAAAACCGGGTCGCTGCCAGCGGCCGCTATCCCATCAGTGCCGCTGCCAATCTGGCGGGTGTCAGCGTCCACACCGTGCGCAAGTGGGAAAACCGCCATGGCGCCATCAGCCCCCAGCGAACGGCCGGTGGTGATCGACGCTACACGGACGATGACGTTCAACGGCTCCGGCGTCTCAAGAAACTGGTGGATCAGGGCGCCAGCATTGGCAGCATTGCCCAGTTAGGAGATGACGATCTAGCCGCCATGCTGCAAGAGGGATCGACGCCCGATGCGGTGCCGGTCGAGGTCAGGCGCATCCGTGCCCTGGTGATCGATGAGGAGGCGGGGCAATCCATCTGGGCGCGGCGCGACCGTTTCGCCGATGTCGACCTTGAGCACCTGCCCAGAGATGACCTGCCGGCGCCGGGCAGCGACCTGATCGTCTTCGAGGTGTCGTCCTTGCGTCCGGACACACAGGAGGTGCTGGAGCGGCATCGACAGGCGCTGGCAGTACGCCCTGCTGTGGTGGTTTACCGCTACGGCGCTATTGAGCAGGCAGAGGCGCTTTCCAATCAGGAAACAGCGGTGTTCTCGCGGCCCTTCAACCTGGTAGAGGTGGAGCGGGCCATGCGGGAGCTGCTCTATCGCCAGGTACATCCCAGATTGCTGCTGGGCCGGGCCCCGCATCGCTATAACCGCGTGGTGCTCTCAGGCGTCGCGCAGATGTCCGGCACCATTGCCTGTGAGTGTCCGCAGCATGTTGCGCGCCTGATTATCGATCTCTCGGACTTTGAAAGTTACAGCGATCAATGTGAGGAACTGCAACCGCATGACGGGGCCCTGCATCGCATGCTTGCGCGGACCTCGGCCACAGCGCGATCCCTGTTCGAGCAAGCGCTCGCTGAGGTGGCTGCTGCGGAAGGCATTGACCTCGAGGAAATGAACTGGTGAAACCGGTGAATGCAAGCCCCATGATTGCAGGGGCGCCCCGAGCCGTATCGAGCGATGAGGAGCGACTGATTCTGGTGGACGAGCATGACCGCCCAATCGGTGAAGCCAGCAAACTGGAATGCCATCTGGGTGAGGGTCTTCTGCATCGCGCCTTTTCCCTGCTTCTCTTCGACCGGCAGGGCAGGTTGTTGATGCAGCAGCGCGCTGCCGGCAAGCTGCTCTGGCCTTCTTACTGGTCCAACAGTTGCTGCAGCCATCCGCGGCAGGGCGAAACGCTGGCGCAGGCGGTCCGCCGACGGGCCGGTGAGGAACTGGGCGTGTCCGTCAATCCACGCTTCGAGTTTCGCTTTCACTATGAAGCGCGCTATGGATCAGTGGGTGTGGAGCGCGAAATGTGCTCGGTTTTTACCGCCGTCAGTGATGCGCTGCTACGGCCCAATCCCCTGGAAGTCGACGATGTGCGTTGGCTCAACGCGGACACGGTGGACCAGCTGGTGGCGGAAGATCGCGAGGTGACGCCCTGGTTTGTGCACGAGTGGACGCGCCTGCGATCCCAGTCAGAGTGGCCCCAGAGTCTGCTCGGCGTCGCTGCCGCCTGATTCCTGATTGATACATCTGCCAGGCCTGCCGCTTCCTGGGCAGACGGATTCCCTGATGCTACACCTCCGAATCATCTTGGCAACGTGATCTGTCTGGTATTTCTCGCGGTAGCTCGTGACATCGTCCTATGCCCAGTTCAGGGTCGCCCGCTCCGAGTGTCAAGCCAGGGGGTTGCGGCGGCAACGGGCGCGCCTTTAAGCAACTGGTGAATCACAATCACCGGTACGGATCCGCTTTCATCGGGCGGTGTATCGCGCAGGAGGCCGTTGCTCGCTAGTACGGCGCTGGCGTCGCTTCCCCCACGGCTCCAGTTCTCTGACGACCGACAGGGTCAGGTTCAGACCAACCGAAGGGATCGACGTCTTTTGAGTCAGGTGGGATCAGGGACGATCCGGAAGAGGAAAAAGCCAACATGCAATGCCTGATAGCGGCGCTAAAACTGTCCCAACGGAATAGATATCGTGATATAAATCAATCCCCCACCAAGCTTTGACCGTAAAAGTTGGTCCGGCAGCACTTGGCTTTTGTGTTGAGTGTTTGCCCAAGACAACGGCGGGTAAGGGGAGCACGGAAGGCTTGCCGGGCGCGCCTGGGCAAGCCGTGTGCAGGAGGGTGCTCGCCGGGACTGACGGCCGCATGGAAAAGAATTAACAAACACTGGACTGAGAATTTACCTATGAAAAGATTGCTAACCCTGGCCATCACTGGACTGCTCGCCGTCACGCCGGCCGTCGCGCAAGATGACGCTCCAACCGGCATTCTGATCACCAACGTCAATATCTTCGACGGCACTAGCGATGGCCTGATCGAGGGTCGCGATGTGCTCATCGAGGACAATCTCATCAGCGAGATAGGACGCAATCTCAGTGCGCGCGAAGGAACCACCGTTATCGACGGGGGTGGCGGAACGCTGACGCCTGGCTTTATTGAGAACCATGCCCACCTGATGTTAATGGGGCCCACGCTGCCAGCAATGGAAGCCGAGACCACCTGGGAGGACTTCGCGTTCCACGCCGCGCGTATGGCCGAGATGTACCTCATGCAAGGGTTCACGACGGTGCGAGACGCGGGTGGCGCAAACGGCGGTTTGCGTCGAGCCATTGACCGTGGCGATATCATCGGCCCACGGTTCTATCCATCGGGTGCGTTTCTGGGCACCCGTGGCGGACACGCGGATTTTGCCAACTTCACGAGCCCCGTGGGTGCATCCACCAACATGAGCCGCCTGAATCTCGCCCAAGAGATCAGCAGCGAGAGTGACGTTTATAAGTACGGTCGCAACAACTTTCGCATGGGCGCAACGCAGCTCAAGTTCATGATTTCCGGCGGGGTAGTGTCAGCCTTCGACCCCTGGCAGTTGCTGGCCGGCTCACCGGAAGAGATTGAGGCTGCCGTACAGGTGGCCAGCGAGTACGGCAGCTACGTAATGGCGCACGCCTACCGGAAGGAAGCGATTATGAATGCGCTGAACGCGGGAGTGCGTTCCATCGAGCACGGCTTTTCCTTCGACTGTGACATCGCCGAAGTCATGAAGGAAAAGGGTGCCTACATCACGACGAACCTGACGGCATTCGATCCCGGTTTGCTCGACATTCCCGCTGTGAAAAACGTGCCCTCAAGCCTCGAGAAGGCCAAATCGGCATCGGCGACATTTGCCAACTACATCCCCAATATGAAGAAGTGTCCCGTGCCGCGGGGCTTCCAGACCGA
>JAOZKI010000051.1:5824-14165 GCA_029935455.1 Lysobacterales bacterium
TGGATGCGTGCAATATTCAGATTGCCTATGAGAAGAAGCTCAACTTCGACTTCTTCGGGGCGTACCAGTCGATGGTTACTCTGACGTCCGTGGGCGGCGAAATTGCCGCGCTTTCCGGTGACTTCTCGAACCCTTACCCCAATGCCAAACTGGGCGTGATCGAGGAGGGAGCCTACGCGGACATTTTGATTCTGGACGGCAACCCGCTCGAAGATTTCTCGATTGTTGGCACGGGCGACACGTGGTTCGGCGCGCCCAAGCGCCCGGATAGCCCCGCAACTATTCAGCTCATCATGAAAGACGGCAAGGTGTACAAGAACACCTTGAACTGATGAAGTTGAAATGAGCCCGGGTAGCCGGGCTCACAATTTTACGAGTACCCCGGTTTCCGACTTATGCTAAGCCCTCGTTGCATAATCCTCGCATTTGGTTTTTTGTCGCTCGGGCCGTTCGCCTGGGCGCAACTGTTGCAAGCGGTAGACTGGACGATGTTGACTGATCCGGCTGCGCAGCAGTTCGAAGACCCCTACCGCGACCTCTCGCCAGATCAGTTCCAGTCGTTGATGGCTCTGGCGCGGTTGCAACTGTTGCAGGAGGGGGAGCTTACGGAGGCTGAGCGCGCTGATTTGAACGAACGTATTTCGAAGCATTCGCAGGATCTGCAGGATCATGGCCTCGATCCGGACTGGATTCTCGCCCAGCGCGAGGTCGTGGCGGAGCGCCGTCGGCACGCCGCCCTTGCGACTAATGCAGCCCTTAATGATCAGCTGGTGGAGTTGTCCGGTTATCTCCTGGCCGCCTCCAATTTTGAGGATGGTGAGACGGTTGTGTACCTGCTGCCGGACCGTGGTATTTGCATGCACTTGCCGCCACCGGCGCCGAATCAACTCGTTAAACTCAGTATTTCGCGTCTCCCTGAGCCATTGGGTCCTTGTATCGCCGCCTCCGTGCGTGGGCGCCTCGCCAACCGGGAATCCCGGGCGGAGGTGCCGGTCCTTGATGACACCGTCATGCTCTGGAGTCGTTGGCAGCTTGAAGTGAGTGAAGCGATCACAACGGGGACGTTTCGGCTGATGACGGCGGACCCCGAAACCAGACGGGCGCGGCGAGCTTATGAATGACCCCGTTTTTGCGTGCCAGACCGACGCGGTCTTGAATCGGGGCGATGTTTTGCGAGCCCAAGTCGATCGAGAGGCGCGATGTCACAGTCGGGCTGCCAGGAAGCTTAGAGATGCTCAAAGCGGTCACCAGCACAGCTGGCGAGCCAATGATACTCTCCGGTCAGGCCAAGCCCTATCCCGGCAAGCTGGGTGTGATGAAGTCCGTCGCCGATCTTCTGTGCGTCGATGGCGATTCACGGGGAGACACTACGGTGATTGGCGCCATTGTGAAATGGTTCCATGCCGAACCTGGAGAACAGGACACCCTGACCATCCGGCTGACCATGAAAGACGGCGGGATTTACACGATAACCAAGCCCTGAATATTTTCCGCTGAAGCCGGAGCTTGATATGAACCGTTTTATCACGAGCGCACGAACCCAGGTGACTTTCGTACTGGTTTGCTTGCTGTTCTCCGGCTGTGCCTCGGTCGTGCGCAATCCGCTCCCGGAGGCGTTCCATCAGGACATCACGGTCCTGGGTCAAGACGATTTACGCTACTGGGGTGACTCCCCGCATGTGAACGCTTTTCCGGATGTGGCATCGCAAGCGGAACTGGAAGAACGCTACGCTGGCATCATGGACCGGGAGCACAATTACCTGGTGATCTCTGGCGGGGGCGCCAACGGCGCCTACGGCGCGGGCGTCCTGAGAGCCTGGACCGAACTGGGGACGAGGCCCGAATTCACCATTGTTACAGGGGTCAGTACCGGCGCCCTGATCGCGCCCTTCGCCTTTCTCGGTAGCGACTACGATGAGGAGCTCGAAACCTTCTACACGACCCTAGATACGGAGCGGCTCATTGACGCGCGAGGTTTCTTTGCGCTGTTCGGCGCGGACTCCATTGTCGATACCACTCCGCTCAAGCGGGTGCTGGAGGAAGCCATCGACGATGACATGATCGCGGCCATCGCGCGTGAGCATGAAAAGGGCCGCATTCTCGCCGTGGGCACAACGCACATGGATGCGGGCCGATCCACCGTCTGGAACGTGACCCGGATCGCCGCTTCGGGCCATCCCGGCGCCACCAAATTGGTCCGCGAGGTATTACTGGCCTCGGCGTCGATTCAGGGTGCTTTTCCGCCGGTGTACATCGAAGTCGAAGCGCGGGATGGCAACACTTATGACGAGATGCACAGCGATGGTGGTGGTTCATCGCAGATGTTCTTCTACCCTGCCGGTGCCGACTGGGACCGGATTACGGAGCTGTTGCGGGTGCAGGGCCAGCCTACGATCTGGGTCATCCGCAACGGCTTTCTCCATGCTCAGTACGAGACCGTGGAACCCCGTCTTCTCAACATCGCGGGGCGGACCATCAGTTCGTTGACACGGACCCAGGGCATCGGTGACTTCTTCCGCATCTGGACTCTCGCCCGGCGGGATGGGCTGCAACTCGAAGTGACCTGGATACCTGTCGCGGTTCACGACGAGATCGAGTACCAGCCGGCTGAAGCATTCGACCCGGTGTACATGCAAGCACTCTTCGAGTTTGCTTACCGTCAGACCCTGGCCGGTGAGACTTGGCGGGATTTCGAGACCATGCTGACCGATATTGACCGCGTCGATCCTGGTGGTGCTAATCCATGAAACCATGGCTCCTCTCTGTTCTGTTAGTGGGTGCGCCGTTCGATACGCTGGCGCAAGGCAACCCCGACTGTGAATCGTCTGCAGCCCACGCCTGTGCGAGCGAAACGGAGGATCAGCCGCGCGCCGCGTCCCTGGCGGGCCCCGAGCAGGTTGAAAACCGTCTGCACATTGATTCGAATCAGGTCGTGCCCCTGTTTCCAAGCACCTTCGCGCACGCTTACTTCGATTGGAAAGAGCGTCAGGTCGAAAACAACGGGTTTTCATTCGGCGGTGACTACTCGACGGCCTACCTTTACGCGACCGAGTCCCTCGGCGCCGACGACGCCTTCAGCGGCATGTACCGGCTGTTCGGTTCCTGGAAGGCGCACGATGACGGACAGGGTAACTCCGGCGCACTGATCTTCAAGGCCGAGCATCGGCACGCCTTCGGCGGCGACATCGCGCCGGGCAGTCTGGGCTTTGAGACTGGCTACGCCGGCCTTTACCTGCCACCGTTCAGCGACCAGGGCGGTCGACTGACCAACCTCTACTGGCGCCAACGCATGAACGGCGGCAAGCTCGTCTTTATCGGCGGTTTCGTGGACGTTACCGATTACGTTGATGTTTACATGCTCTCCAGCCCCTGGACCGGCTTCTTCAATTTCGCCTTTTCCACGGGTTCCGCCTCCATTCCCGTGCCCAACGAGGGCCTCGGCCTTTCCTTGGGGGGGTACCTGAACGATAACCTCTACCTGATCGGAGGTTTCGCAGACCTGAATTCCAATCCAACGGACCCGCTCGAGGGCTTCGACACCTTCTTCAGCGACCGCGAATACTTCAAACACCTGGAGGTCGGCTGGAACAGCACGCGCGAAACTGCCTTCCTCAACAACGTTCATCTGACGCTCTGGCACGTGGATGAGATGAAGGCGGCCGGCAACCCGAGCGGCTGGGGCGTTAACATTTCCTGGAGTCGTCAGTTCACCGAAGAATGGATGGGTTTCGTGCGTGCCGGTTATGCGGACGATGGCGGCAGCTTGCTGGACACCTCTGTCAGCATCGGTGGCGCCTGGCAGACTGTCCCCGGCGGCAACCAGCTGGGCATTGCCTACAACTGGGGTGAGCCGAATGCCACGACCTGGGGGGCAGGCCTTTCCAGCCAGAAGACCCTGGAGCTGTTCTATCGCATTCAGCTTTGGAAGGAGATTGCGATAACGCCGGACGTGCAGTATATCCGTGACCCCGCGCTCAACCCGGTCGCCAACGATCTCTGGGTATTCGGCCTGCGCGCGCGGCTGGCCTTCTAGCAGGTGGGCATGCGCATTGGAATCTTTTTGCCCCTGCTCCTGTGCCTGGAGCTGGCGCAGGCTCAGGACGCATCACCACGGTCCGCGACGCTCGACGGACCGAACGGCGTGTCCGGAGAACTTGAGCAGGCTGAGATGATCGTCGACGCCTTTCGCAGGGACAACCGCGGAGTGGCGTTGAAGCGCTGGTACGACTGGAAACAACGCCTGCAGGACGACTACGGATTCAACTTTGGCATCAACGCTTCCCTGCTGTACGAGAACGCCTCGGACGTGCTCGGCGTGAAGGATAACGCGGCTGGGGGTATTTACCGGCTTCAGGGTGACTGGATGCTCGTCGGGCGGCGTACTGGCGATGTCGGCGGCATTATCTTTCGGGTCGAAAACCGCTCGAAGATTGGTAGCGGCATTCCGCCAGCCTCGCTCCGGGGCGAAATCGGCGCGGCCGCCACGGACCCCGGTTTCGCCTACTCCGACAACTTCGGCACCAATTTCTCGGTGCTGGCCTGGCAGCAGGGCTTTGGCGGAGAGCAGCCGCGGGTCGGCCTGGTGGCAGGGCTACTGGATTTCTCCGCCCACCTCGATGCGCTTTATTACCAGACGGTGGCGCGGGGCTTCCTGAACCGCAGTTTCATCCTGAGCTCCACGGTAGCCACGACCGGTATCGGTGCCCTGGGGGCCGCGGCCCGAGGGATGGTCACCGACCGCTGGTCGGTCGGCGGCGGCTTCTACGATGCCAATGCGCGATCCGGTGACCCGGATGCTGGCGACTTCCAGTGGGACGAGCTGCTCAAGCACGTGGAGGTCGGCTTCACGCCTTCACTGGCCCGGCGCGTTACGGACCGTGTTCAACTCACCTGGTGGCACAAAGACGCCTTGCCCGTGAAGGGCGTGAGTTCCGGCCAGGGCTGGTTGCTGTCCTACAGCTGGTTGGTGCGGGACGTCTATGTACCGTTCCTGCGCGCCGGCTATTCCGATGGCGGGGCCGGCGTGCTGGCCAGTGCCTCGCTGGTCGGGGGCTTTTCCCGGCGCCTGAATCACCAGGACTGGATCACTTTCGGTGCAGGCTGGAATAAGCCCTCCTCGAAGACGTACGGCGCCGGACTGCAGGACGAAAAGGTTCTCGAGGCCTCCTACCTCTGGCAGCTGACGGCCAACACCTCCCTGCTGGCGGACGTGCAGTTGATCTCGGATCCGGCCCTCAATCCCGACAGGAGCCTTGTCTGGATCGCTGGCGTTAGAATGCGCATGGCGCTCTGAACGTGGTTCAGGTGCTTTTCAAACCACCAGCGCAATGGTCAATTTCCCGAGGCGAACGATGAAGTATGCAAAGCAAAACCTTCGTCCTCTATTTCGCTATGGTCGGGCTCGCATTGGTGGCAATTCCCCTGAGTTCCCGAGCGGACACCTTGTCCGACATTGAGAAGGTCGGTGCCATGGAACATGGTGAAAACCGTATCGCCAAGGGCGAAGGCAAGCGCAAATACAAGCGCCTGTCTGTCAGCACCTTCCAGGCATTCGACGACCTCGATTCTTCCGGCAAGACCTCGGTTCTGGTCTACAAGAAGATTGCCAAGGATGGTGATTGCTTGGGTTATCTATTGGATGAAGACTGTTGTGACAGCCGGTGAAAGATGCTGTTTCTTAATGAAAAATGATCGGCCTGGTCTGTGTTCTGCCAGCGTCGTCCGGCCCGCGATCCGGATGGGGCCGTTTTATCAAGGACGTTTTCGAAAGCCAAGAGGAACAAGGTTAAACCTATGTCTGAAGGTAAGTTCTCAAATTTCCTTATTACCACCTCCGTCGGAGGCGTTTTCTTCTTGGTTCCTGTTGTCATCTTCGGCATCGTTCTGGCAAAGGCCTTGAGTCTGATGAAGGCGGTGGCCGAACCGATGGCCGGTTGGTTGCCGACCGACACCGTCGGCGGCATTGCGCTAGCCAACATCATCGCGGCCCTCGTGCTGGTGATACTTTGCTTCCTCGCGGGTCTGACCGCTCGGCACGCCATGGCCAGCGCCTTTGTCGAAAGCCTTGAGACCAGGTTCCTGGTGAGCATACCGGGTTATCTGATGCTCAAGAATCTGGTCAGTGGCTTCGACGAGAGCAAGGTGGCCGGCTTGAAACCAGTTGCGCTGCAACTGGGTACAGCCGAACGGATCGGTTACGAAATCGAAATACTACCGGACGGCCGTTCAATGGTCTTCATCCCCAGTCCGCCCAATCCATTTTCCGGTATTACTCAAGTCTTGCCGCCCCAGCAAGTGACCTATCTCGATGTTTCCCTCAAGGACGTCATGGAGGTCACGGAGAACTTCGGATACGGCTCGCACAAGATTCTGTCCAGGAAACGAGAAGCAAAATTATGAAGACCCGACCCACCCAAACGGTCCTCCTTGCCATGTTGGTCCTGTTTTTCGTCAGCCCAACTCTATGCGCGCAAGATCGGACTCTCTCGGAGGACATTCTGATCCGAAATGTGACTCTGATCGATCCTGCCGGTAGCGTGCTGGACCGCACCGTCAGCCTCTTGATCCGGGACGATGCGCTGGAACTGATCACTGAGGACGAGGTTTCCAGTAAAGAAGCCGATCGGGTTGTGGACGCGGAGGGTGGCTTCATTCTCGGTCATCTTTCCCTCGGCGAGGAGCCAAACTTCATGATTCTCAGCGAAGATCCGCGCGAGAACTTCGAGGTGCTTCTAGACACGAAAACTTACGCGAATTTCGCCATGCACGACGGAGCGATCGTAAGAGACCGACTCGCCGAGTTGCCTCCGGAAGAAGCTTCTGAGGAATCGACCGGGCAGGGCTGGCTGGCCTATACGCCGCCGCCGCTCATGGTGCCCCTGGACTACCAGGACGCCAGCAAGTGGAATCGTTTCGAGACTGACTACGTTTCCGGCATTTTCATCGGTGCGGTCTTCTTGGACCGGATTCACTGGTTATCACAGAACGCTATCAACAAGCAGCAGTTCGGAGCGCTGGGAGATTTCGACGGGGGTGAGATTCGAGGGTTACGAATCGGTCTGGCCGGCACACTAAATATGTTCGAGAAGCCCTGGGTTTACTCCGTCGCCGGCGCCACCAATGCCTTCGACAAGGGCTTCAATGAGGAAAATCTGGACGACTTCACTCTCTTCGATTGGCGCCTGGACATTCCCTTCTTTAAAAATTCGGTAATGAGTATCGGCAAACAGAAGGAGCCGATCTCGGGCGAGCGCGTACAGTCTATGGTGTTCAATCACATGCAGGAGCGTTCCGCCGTATCGGATGCACTGCTGCCCTCGCGTAACGTGGGGATTGTCTGGAACGGCTACAGCAGTGATCATCACGGCAGCTGGGCCTTCGGAGTGTTTAACGACTGGTTTGACGCCGGCCAGGATTTCGACGAGAGTGCCACGCAGGTGGCCGGTCGTGCGACCTGGGCGCCGCTGCGTACCCGGGACGCCAGCCACTTGCTTCACCTCGGCCTTGGCTACCGCTATTCGGACGCTAAGGAGGGTTTTCGCTTCCGCACCGAGCCGGAATTCAATCAAGCGCCTCTGTACGTAGACACCGGCTTTGGCACGGAGTCCGGCGTGCTGCCGGCTCGCGACTTTCACACCTGGACCGGCGAGCTCTCTTGGCGCCGGGGACCCTACTGGTTTGCCTCAGAATACACGCGCACCAAGGTCGACAGTCCAGCGTACGGCAGCCCCACCTTTGACGGATACTGGTTGGCGGCTTCCTGGATCCTGACCGGCGAGATGCGCCCCTATAATCCCAAGAGCGGCACGTTCGGTGGTGTCCCCGTCTCGCGCTCCGTGTATCAGAATGGCAAAGGAGCCTGGGAGCTGACCGCGCGCTGGTCGTCCGTGGACCTGGAAGACGGGCTCGTGAACGGCGGTGCCATGGACATCGCGTCTCTGGGGCTGACCTGGTGGGCAACCCCTTTTTTCGGCTTCAACGCGAACTATCGCTATCTCTGGAACGAACTGGATGGCGTCAGCGGCAGGAGCAGCGGGCTTAACATGCGGGTGATGCTGATGCTGGAATGACTGGGCAGCATCTCGCATCTTAACTGAACGACCATCGCTTCGATTTCACGGTCGGCCCGGCGGCTTCGCTGCTTGCCCTGGCCGGCAAGCCGGCGGGCAAATCGCGAAACCTTCTGGCCTGAGCTGCGTCGGCAATCCGACGCCCGCGAGGGCGGCAGGATGGAAGTTTCTTGCTAGACTCTCGCCACGGAGCGCCCGTAGCTCATCAGGATACGCTCGGTCGGCCCGGCGGCTTCGCTGCTTGCCCTGGCCGGCAAGCCGGCGGGCAAATC
>JAOZKI010000051.1:14265-18690 GCA_029935455.1 Lysobacterales bacterium
GATGGAAGTTTCTTGCTAGACTCTCGCCACGGAGCGCCCGTAGCTCATCAGGATAGAGCGTCGGATTCCTAATCCGAAGGTAGCAGGTTCGAGTCCTGCCGGGCGCGCCACGATGCCGGGATGCGCTAGTCGTCCAGCCAGCCTACTTCGTATTGCCGTTCATGGGCAGTAATGGCGTTCCGCATGAGCATGGCAACCGTGACCGGTCCCACCCCGCCGGGTACGGGCGTGACCCAGCTGGCGTGCTCCAGTACCGATTCCGTATCGGCATCGCCGACGATGCGGGTGTTGCCGTCCTCATCAGTAATCTGGTTGATGCCGATATCGATCACCGCGGCGCCGGGTTTGATCATATCGCCATGCAGTAGCCCCGGCTTGCCGACCGCCACCAGCACCACGTCGGCGCGGCGCGTATGCGCGGCGACGGAGCGCGTCATGTGATGGCACACGGTCACCGTGGCACCCTCGGCCATGAGCATCATGGCGGCGGGTTTACCGACAATTTCAGAGTGGCCGATCATGACCACTTCCAGCCCGTCCATAGGCAGACCGGTGGCCTTGATCATTTCTACGGACGCGGCGGCGGTACAGGGTGCCAGGGCCAGATCGTTGTACACAATGCTGCCGATGGAGGCCGGGCTCATGCCTTCCAGGTCTTTCAGCGGATGAATGGCGGACTGCAGCGAACGTACATTGATATGGTCCATCACCGGGCGTTGCAGAATCACCCCCAGCACTTCCGGGTCGTCATTCATGGCCACCAGGCGGGCCTTGCATTCGGCCTGAGTGCGCGCACCGGACCAGTTGAGCTGCTCAAAGGGGATGCCGACGCTCTCTGCAGCTCGTGCCTGGCCGCGGATATACACCTGCACTTCCGGATGGTCGCCGATGCAAATGGACACAATGCGCCCGAGCGCATGCTTGCGTTCCGCAGCGGCCACCCGTTCCCGGACCTCGTCAAGAATACGCGCTCGCACCGGCGCGCCTTTTAGTAATCGATGATCTTCCATGGCGCGCATTATGCCCTATGGCAGCGAGGCGCGGGAATGGCCCGATAGGTCAGGAGGCGCAGGGCTGACGGCGCCCTGCGATCACCCCGGCCGGTAAGCGGCTATACTCTCCGCCAATGGTTACAACAGCCGGTCGCGCCCGGCGTATGGCAAGGAAGATCATCATGCAAAAACCCCTTTTTGGCCTTTTGGTGGCCGCGCTGAGCAGTGCCGTGGCGACGGCGCAGGAAGACCCTTTTCTATGGCTGGAAGGGGTGGATGATGAGCGCGCACTCAACTGGGTGAAAGCAGAGAACGCCGCCACTGCGGAGCGGCTCACGGAGCAACCCCTGTTTCATGAGCTGTACGCGCAGGCACGCGCCACCCTCAACGCCGCCTCGCGGCTGCCGCAGATTTCCCAACAGGGCGATTATCTCTACAACTACTGGCGTGATGCGGAGCACCCACGGGGCGTTTATCGTCGCACAACGCCGGCTGCTTTTTCTGCACCGGAACCGGTCTGGGAGACGGTGATCGATATTGACGCGCTCAGCGCAGAGGAGGGCGTGCAGTGGGTCTTTCAGGGCATGTCCTGTCTCCCCGGCCAAGCCGAGCACTGTCTCGTCAGTCTTTCTCCCGGCGGCGGTGATGCGGCGGTTACGCGCGAGTTCAATGCGGTGACACTGGAGTTCGTGGAAGCCGGCTTTTACCTGCCGGAAGCGAAAGGCTCTTTGAACTGGATTGATGCGGACACGGTATTTGTGGCTACGGACTTTGGCCCCGGCTCCATGACCGACTCGGGCTATCCGCGCATGGTCAAGCGCTGGCGGCGGGGCACGCCGCTTGCGCAAGCGGAATTGATACATACGGGGGCTCAGGAATCCGTATCGGTTGGCGCTTTTCGCGCTCGCTCGGCGGCTGGTGACGTCGATCTGGTCCGCGAAGGCACGTCATTCTGGACGGCGGACTGGTATCAGCTGTTCCAGGGCGACAAGCTGCCGCTGAGCTTACCGGCCACAGCGACGCTGAACGGCGTGTTTCAGGGGCGCCTGGTGTTTTCCCTAGAGGAGGACTGGCAGCACGGCAGTGAGCGTTATGAGGAGGGGGCGGTACTGATCGCAGACCCCGCCGTGCTGCGGGGTGGCACCGGGGCCTTGGAGGTCATGATCGAGCCGCTCAGTACGCGGGTGGTGGAGTCGGTGGTCACCACCGACAACAGCGTGCTGGTGACCGTGCTGGATCAGGTACGCGGCCGCGTACTGCGCTTTACGCCAGATCCGGCCGGCGGTTGGCGCAGCACCCCGATCGCCTTCCCCGACGATGGGGCGTTGGAGGTGGTGAGTAGCGATGATGAGAGCGGTGACTTCTACGCGCGCTATGAGTCTTTTACCACCCCGCCCACGCTCTACTACACGGCCGGGGATAGCGTGCAGCCGCAGAGCGTTAAGCGTCAGGCGCCGAGCTTCGACGGCAGTCGCTATGAGACTTACCAGTACTTTGCGACTTCCGCTGATGGCACGCGTGTGCCGTATTTTGTGGTGATGGCGAAAGGTACGGCGCTGGATGGCAAAAACCCCACGCATATCTTCAGCTACGGGGGCTTTCGCAGCGCACTGACGCCGTCCTACTCCGGCTCCTACGAAGCGCTCTATGGGGCCTATGGCAAGCTGTGGCTGGATCGCGGCGGCGTGTTCGTGCTGGCCAATATTCGCGGCGGCGGGGAATTTGGTCCGGCCTGGCATGCGGCCGCCCTGAAAGAGAATCGCCCGCGGGCTTTTGAGGATTTTGAAGCCAGCGCCGAGGATTTGATCGCCCGCGGCATCACGTCCCCCGCGCAGCTGGGCATCGAGGGTCGCTCCAACGGGGGGCTGCTGGTTGGTGCCACCATGGTGCGGCGACCGGACCTTTACGGAGCCGTGATCTGCGGGGTGCCGCTGCTGGATATGCAGCGTTATCACAAGCTGCTGGCCGGTGCGAGTTGGATGGCGGAATACGGCGATCCGGATCAGCCCGAGCAGTGGGCCTACATCAGCCGCTATTCGCCCTATCAAAATCTGCAGGCAGGGGTGGCCTATCCGGCGACCTTTTTCTACACCTCAACCCGCGATGATCGGGTGCATCCGGGCCACGCGCGCAAAATGGCGGCCAAGATGGAGTCTCTCGATCAGGAGGTGTGGTACTACGAAAACCTGGAAGGGGGGCACGGTGGTAGCAGCACCAATGACCAGCTGGCTTATCGCCTGGCGTTGGCTTACACGCACCTGTGGACCCAGCTGGCGCCCTAGCGCGCTAGCTGAAGCTGGCCTTGTGCGCCAGCAGCGCCTCGCCGACTTCGGCGCGGCGCCAGCCGCGCAGTCTTTCCGGTAACCAATCCGGGTCGCGATGAAACAGCAGCGCCTCCAGATCCCGTTTGGCTGCCAGCACCGTTGGGTCCAGTGCGAGGCGCTCGGCTGCCGCGGCGACCACGCTGCGCAGCTCCTTTAATAGGGCCCGTTCACGGGGGCCCGCCTGGGGTGGAACGCTCAGGGCCCTGCCGGCTGTCAGCGTAGATTCCACCAGTTGGGTCAGCCGCTGCCCATGGCGTTGACGCACGCGTGGATGCAGTCCGTCCAAGGCGGCCAGGCCGCTGGTGCTCGTAATGCGTTCGCTGGCAATCGCCAGCAGTACCGGATCGGGCACGATGAAGCCCCGCGGCCGGTTGCGGCGCTCCGCTTCTTCCTCACGCCAGGCCGTCAGTGCCTGCAGCACGGCCAGTTCGCTGCCGCCGAGCCGACCGATGCCTTTGATTCTGCGCCAGCGCTCGGGGCCGGTATCACTCGCACGTGCCGTTTCCAGGGCCCGCTGACAATCTTCCTGCAGCCAGCTCAGGCGCCCCAGCTGTTCGAGCCGACCCCGTAGCAGGTCCCACATCATGGGTAGCACGCAAACGTCGAGCGCGGCATAGCGCAGCAGTTCGGGGCGCAGCGGCCGGGCCAGCCAGTTGCTGCGCGTCAGATCCTTATCGATGGGAACGTTCAAAAGCCATTCAGCTGCCTTGTGATAGCCCAGTTGCAGGGGCTGCCCCAGCAAAGAACAGGCCAATTGCGAATCAACCATGGGCACGGGCAGCTCGCCGGTAACGTGCTGCAGTACTTCCAGGTCCTCCGATGGACTGTGCAGCAACTTGGTGATGTTCTGATCGGCCAGCAGCCGGCGTAGCGGTGCCAGCTCGCCATCGCCAAGCGGGTCGATCAGCCACACGGTCTGGCCGTCAGAGATTTGTACCAGTCCAAGATCCGCGTAGTAAGTGCGCTCGCGGACAAACTCCGTATCGACCGCCAGTAAGGGTGCACGGCGCCAGGCTTTTTCGGCCCGGGCCAGTTGCGCGGCGCCAGTGAGGACCATGGGCCGTTCGGCAGCTGTCAGTGCCGCCTCCAGTCGCTCCCGGTCCACGGGT
>JAOZKI010000052.1 GCA_029935455.1 Lysobacterales bacterium
ACTGATTCAGAACCGTTTGCAGCCCTGGCTGGGTGCTGCCCGGCCGCAGCGCGCACTGGATCTGTGCTGCGGCAGCGGCTGCATCGGTATTGCGCTGGCTCTGGCCTTTCCGGAGTTGCAGGTGGATCTCGCGGATATCAGCCTCCCGGCGCTTGACATCGCCCGGGAAAACGTCACGATGCATGGGTGTGCAGCGCGGGTCAGCCCACGGCATTCTGATGGCTTTAAGGCCCTGGCGCCCTGGCGCTATGACCTGATTCTTTCGAATCCGCCCTACGTGCCCAGTGCTGCCCTGGCCACGCTGCCAGCCGAGTATCAGGCGGAGCCGGCGCTGGGGTTGGCGTCCGGCGAAGATGGTTTGGATTTGCCCCTGCGACTGCTCTGGGACGCGCCGGATTTTATGCAGCCGGAGGCGCTGCTGTTCATGGAAGTGGGGGAGAGTGAACAGCGGCTGGAGACCGCTCTGGCTGGTGTGCCGCTTACCTGGCTGGCCTTTGTGGAGGGTGGAAGTGGCGTGTTCATGGTAGAACGGGAAACACTGATGGCAGCGCGGCCGCTGATCGCCGCCGCCCTGGAGCAGAGAAATCATGTCGGATAACAGTTTTGGGCGTTTGCTGCGCCTCACCACCTGGGGGGAAAGCCACGGCCCGGCCATCGGCTGCGTGCTGGACGGTTGCCCACCGGGCCTTGCCATTAGTGAAGAAGAAATCCGTGAGCAGCTGCTGCGGCGCGCCACCGGTCGTTCCCGGCATACCTCCCAGCGGCGGGAAAAGGATGAAGTGCGCATTCTGTCGGGCGTGTTTGAGGGGCAAACCACCGGTACGCCCATCTCTCTTTTTATTGAGAATACGGACGCGCGTTCGCGGGATTACCAGAATATTGCGCGGCAGTATCGTCCCGGCCATGCGGATTTTACCTATGACGCAAAATACGGCGTTCGTGATTATCGTGGCGGCGGCCGGTCGTCGGCGCGGGAAACCACCATGCGGGTGGCCGCCGGGACCATTGCGCGCAAATGGCTGGCGCAACAGTACGGCATCGAGATTCAGGGCTGGCTGGCCCAGCTGGGGCCCATCCGCACGGATGAGGTGAAGGACTGGTCTGTGGTGGACGACAATCCGTTCTTCTCGCCCCATGCCGCCATCGTGCCGGAGCTGGAGGCCTTTATGGATGCACTGCGCAAATCCGGCGATTCGGTCGGTGCGCGGGTTAACTGTCTGGCGCGCAACGTGCCTGCGGGCTGGGGCGAACCGGTCTATGGCAAATTGGACGCGGATTTGGCCGCGGCCATGATGAGTATCAACGCCACCAAGGGCGTGGAAATTGGCGCCGGTTTTGATGCGGTGGCCCAGCCGGGTACGGAGCATCGCGATATTCTGACTCAGGAGGGTTTCCAGAGTAACCATGCCGGTGGCGTGCTGGGCGGCATCTCCAGCGGTCAGGACGTGGTGGTCTCCACGGCGTTCAAGCCGACTTCCAGCCTGCGCATTCCCTGCACCTCGCTGGATGCGGACGGTAAGGAAGTGGAAGTGGTGACCAAGGGCCGCCATGACCCCTGCGTGGGCATTCGCGCGACCCCTATCGTGGAGGCCATGATGGCGTTAACACTCATGGACCACGCATTGAGACATCGAGGACAGATCGGCACATGAGTAAGCGGCAAGACATGAATGAGAAGCCCGTCATCGCGGTGGTGGGTGCCACCGGTGCGGTGGGCGAAACCATGCTGGATATTCTGCATGAGCGTCTGGGTAAAGAGGCGCGCGTGCACGCCCTGGCCAGCGCAGGTTCCCTGGGTAAAACCGTCACCTATGGTCGTCGAGAGCTGGACGTGGAGGTGCTGGACGATTTTGATTTCACCGGCGTGGACTATGCCCTGTTCTCGGCCGGTGGCAGCGTGAGTGCGGCGCATGCGCCCCGGGCCTGTACGGCCGGCGCCATCGTTATCGATAACACGTCCCAGTTTCGCTACGACGACGCCATTCCGCTGGTGGTGCCGGAGGTGAATGGTCATCAGTTGGATGCGCTGGGTCCCGGCGCGCTGATTGCCAACCCCAATTGCTCCACCATTCAGATGGTGGTTGCGCTGGCGCCGATCCACACGGCGGTGGGTATTGAGCGCATCAATGTGGCGACCTATCAGTCCGTATCCGGCGCAGGGCGCAAGGGCATGGAGGAGCTGGCGCGCCAGACCGCCGACCGCCTGGGCATGCGTGCGGTAAGCCACGAGGCCTTCAGCCAACCGATCGCTTTCAATGTCCTGCCGGCCATCGATAGCCTGCAGGATAACGGCTACACGCGGGAAGAAATGAAGATGCACTGGGAGACGCAGAAGATTCTTGAGGACGACACCGTGGCCGTGAATGCCACTGCGGTGCGCGTGCCGGTGTTTTTTGGGCATGCAGAAGCGGTGCACCTGGAGACGCGCGAGCCTTTTACGCTGGCACAGATCGAGACGCTGTTGCATGAAGCCGAGGGTGTGGAGTTGAGCACCGAGACCGATCCGGGACTGGCACCCACGCCCTCCGCCCATGCGGCGGGTCATGATCCGGTTTATGTGGGCCGTCTGCGCAAGGATTTCAGCCACGAGCGTGGGCTCAATCTGTGGGTGGTGGCGGATAATGTACGCAAGGGCGCAGCGCTGAATGCGGTACAGATACTGCAGGCCCTGGAGCAGCGTGGAGCGCGCCAACGCTAGCATCGCTCACGGAGCCTACGTACACTTTTGTCAGGGGATGCGACGGAACGGTCGCGACATACTAGCTAGGGAATGGGGAATTGCATGAAGGACGCAAAGCAGGTTCGGAGTTCACAGGGCGCACGGCAAAGCAGCTGGCTGGCTGGTCTGGCCGCGCTGACCATCACGCCACTGGCCAGCGCCCTGGGTCTAGGGCAGGCCACGGTTAATTCCTACTATGAACAGCCCCTGGATGTGCGAATTGACCTGATTTCTCGCTCAGAAGCAGAAATGGCCACCGTGACGGCGGGCCTGGCATCGCCGGCGGATTTTCAAATTATGGGCCTCACCCGCAGCGCCCTGGGCACGCCGTTGCAGTTCAGTATCAATCGCGACCTGGCCGATCCACACATTCGCGTTACCAGCCGCCAGCCCATGACGGAGCCGGTGGTGCAGTTGGTGCTGGAAGTGGTCTGGTCCAGTGGCCGCATGCTTCGCCAGTACACGGTATTTCTGGACCCGCCGAGCTTTGAGTCACCGGCACCTTTGCCAGCAACGCGTCGCGCTGAAGCGCCGGCACCTGAAGTGGCCAGCGCACCTGCACCCGCGGCCACCACCTCACCTTTTCGTGAGGCGCCCCCCGTTCCTGTGGCCCCCGCATCCGAGGCGCCCGCAGCGGTGCCAGAGCCGCGGCCCGTTCAGCGGGAGCCAGAGCCGAGCGAGGCCGCCGCTCCCATTGATCGCGGCCCACCCTTTGCGCCGGCAGCGGTTGCCGACGAACCGGAGCCATTGAGCGCGCCGCCGGCGGCTGCCCCCGCGGGTACACGGACCATTGCGGATGCGGTCGATGCGGCCTTGGACGCTGAGACGGATTCTGGCATGAACGACCAGGCGCCGGTGTCCCCAGCGGAAGCCGTGATTCCCGAGGTGCCAGTGACGGAGCCGGAACAAGCGCTTCAGGAACCGGATATCGTGACGGAGGTCGGTCTAGCGGAGGAGTCACTGGCGCAAGAGGCTACGGGTCCTGACAACACGGACACCCCCGCGGAAGCGGCTGAGGACGCGGAGTCGACGGCTCTGGACGTTGTGACCGAGTCGCCGATCGACCCTAGGGAAGCGACGCCGTCGGTGCTGGCCGATGCCGCCAGCTCCACGGCAGCGGGAGCCGGGTTGGCAGCGGCGGCCACCATGGCTGAAACCGACGAGATGTTGACGCCGAGCGATGCGGATGCCGCGGTGGAGGAGATCACGGAGGTCGTGATGGACGCTGTCCCTGAGACTCCGGATGCCAGTGAGGAGATCGCAGCAGCAGCAGCGGAGGTTGATGCGGCCCGGGAAGCAGTGCTCTCGGAAGAGACCGGGGCCGTGCTCGAGGATACGGTGCCTGAAGCGTTACCCATTTCGGACGGGGTGGATGCAGCGGCGGAGCAGCTGCTCGATGAGGCCCCGGATGAGTTGCCAGCAGCGGCTGCTTTGGCTGAGGCTGGGGAAGCCGAACCCAGCCAAGAACTAGCGGCTGTAGCTGCGGAAGAAAGCACCGATGCGCAGGAGCTGGCAGCGGTCCCGGCGCAGGAAATGGCAGCCGAACTGGCTGCGACGGAAGCCGCCACGGCCATTGATGATGCGGCTGAACCAGAACCAGAACCAGAACCAGAACCCGTCACAGAATCGACTGAGGTGCTGACGAGTGATGTCGCGGGTGAGAGCACCGACGACGCGAGCAGTGTCGATGAGGAAACCGTCGCAGCCGCGGCGGATGAAGCCGTATCCGATGGCAGCCGCTTTAAGGCGCTATTGCCGGCCGCATCTGCGCCCGGCCAGCGTATTGAGGTGGCGCGTGGTGATACGACCTGGAGCCTCTCACGTGACATTGCCGTGGCTAACGGGGTGTCCATTAATCAGGTCATGCTGGCGCTGCAGCAATCCAATCCACAGGCCTTCCGCGACAACAACATTAACCGGCTCATGGCTGGTGCCATTCTGCGCGTACCTGAGCGCGATGAGATGGTGCGCCTCAGCGCCCGTGAGGCCATGCTGGAGGCGCAGCGTCAGGAACAGATCTACCGCTCTCGCGGGAGCGCGGTACCTGCGGCGGAAGATTTGCCCCGCATCGCGAATCCGGAACAGGCACCGGACGAACTGGCGTCTGTTGCTGCGGAAACAGCGCCGCCCCCGGAGGATGACCCGATGCCCCTGTCTGGAGCAGAGGAACCAATGGCGGCGGAAGCCGATGGGCCTGATGAGGTAGCCCCATCGTCCTTGCTGGAACTGGTGCCGCCGTCGGAAAGTGGTGATGGGTCACGCCAGGATTTTGGTCAGGGCAGTGAAGGCGATACGGGCCAGTCCAGCGCCAGTGCGGACGGTGATCTGGCGCGCACGCAGGAAGACCTGGCCAACGCGGAGCAGGAGCGCTCCTATCTGGCAGAACGCATTGACGAACTGGAAGCCGAGCTGGGGCGGCGCGATGCGCAGCCGGAGGACGGCGTGCGTGATACCACGCTGGCGGAAATGGAACAGCGGCTGGAGGCAGAACGGCTGGCGGCTGAGGAGGCGCCACCGGTACAGGTGCGCGCGGATGACGAGCCGGTTCACTGGCTGAGCCGGTTTGGCGCCTGGCTGCTTGGCGGTCTGGTGCTGCTGGTGCTGGGGCTGGTGGCCTTTTTGCGCTCACGCCGTGATCCGGAAATCATCAGCGCAGCGGTCACGCCTCCGGAGGGGGACGTTTCTGACTCCGACGCCGCTGTTGAGGCGGCACAGGATGATCTGGATAGCGGTGCCGATGATATGCCGGCGGAGCCGTCACCGGAAACCCTGCGGGCCCTGGCTGCCAGTACGCCAGCGCCGCCTGCGCCCGAGCCATCAGTCATTCCTCCAGGCGAGGAGGCCATCGCGCTCAGTGGCGATGACCCGGAAACGCTGCTTGATCTGGCCCGTGCCTATATGTCCATGGGGCGCGAAGCGGATGTACGCAGCCTGCTGGATGAGGTGTTCAGAATCGGCACGCCAGAGCAGGTAGAGGAAGCTCGCGCCATGCTGCGTGAAATTTAGGATGCGACAGGGATATGCGCTACGCGGCAGGCGTTGAGTACGACGGCAAGGCGTTCTACGGCTGGCAAACACAGCGTCAGGAGCCTACGGTGCAGGCCGAGTTGGAGCGGGCCCTGGGTCAGGTGGCAGATCATCCGGTCCGTGTGATCTGCGCCGGCCGGACCGATACCGGCGTGCATGGCCTCAACCAGGTCGTTCATTTTGACAGTGAGGCGCCGCGCTCCGTGCGCTCCTGGCTGCTGGGCGTTAACTCCAATCTGCCGGCCACGGTCTGCGTGCGTTGGCTGCAGGGGGTGGATGAGAGCTTTCACGCCCGCTTCTCAGCACTCGGCCGACAGTACCGCTATCGGATTTTGAATCGCTGGGTGCGCCCGGCGATTGATGACGGCAAGGTTAGCTGGATCCGTCACCCGCTGGATGCCGGGGCCATGCATCAGGCGGCTCAAGTGCTGCTGGGTGAGCACGATTTCAGCGCCTTCCGCTCGGCGGGCTGTAGTGCCAATCACCCGGTGCGCGAGTTGCAGGCCATATCCGTGCAGCGCCAAGGTGATGAGATTGCGATTGATGTGGCCGCCAATGGCTTTCTGTACCACATGGTAAGGAATCTGGCGGGTTCCCTGCTCGAAGTGGGACGCGGTGAACGAGAGCCGAGCTGGATGGGCGAGCTACTGGCCGCAAAAGATCGTCGGCTGGCGGGCGTGACGGCGCCGCCCGACGGACTCTATTTTATGGGTGTGCGCTATCCGGAGACCTTTGCGATTCCCAATCCGCCCAGCGCCTTCCCCTAGCAGACTGTTACAGGTAGTTCGGTGTCCCTGACCATTAAGATTTGCGGGCTGACCCGCACGGAAGATATTGCCAGTGCTGTGGGCTACGGTGCCAACGCGCTGGGCTTTGTATTTGCGAAAAGCCCGCGGCAACTCGGCATTGCCCAGGCGCAGAGTCTCGTCACCACGGTGCCCGATGGTGTCTGTCGCATTGGCCTGTTCATGGATCAGCCGGCGGCAGACATTGAGGCGGTTCTGGATGGTGTGGAACTGGACTGGCTGCAGTTTCACGGGCGCGAGACGGAAGCGGATTGTCAGCGCTACGGCATGCCTTATATTAAGGCCGTGTCTATGTCAGAATCAGACCCGGAGGAGGTGGCCGCGCGCTACGCCAGTGCTGCCGGCATCCTGCTCGACTCGCATGCCCCCGGAGGGGCTGGCGGCACCGGTCATAGCTTTGATTGGCGCCGGCGTGTGCACAGTGCCAAGCCGCTCTGGCTGGCAGGCGGTTTGCGCCCGGACAACGTGGCTGCAGCCATTCATCAGTTTCAACCCCATGCCGTAGACGTTTCCAGCGGTGTGGAATCCTCGCCGGGCATCAAAGATGATGCCTTGCTTCATGACTTTATGGTCAACGCACGACAGGCAAGCAATGAACGCACAAGTACAGCAAACCAGTGATCAGCCGGATGAGTCCGGCCATTTCGGTGAATACGGCGGCTCCTTCGTTTCCGAGACGCTCATGCACGCACTTGAAGAGCTGCGTGAGGCCTGGCTGCGCTGGCGCAACGACGACGAGTTCATGGCGCGACTGGACCGGGACCTGGCCTATTACGTCGGCCGGCCGTCGCCGATTTACTATGCGGAGCGCCTGACGCAGCACTGCGGCGGTGCGCGGATCCTCCTCAAACGAGAAGACCTGAACCACACAGGCGCCCACAAAATCAACAACACGGTGGGTCAAAACCTGCTGGCCTGGCACATGGGCAAGCAGCGCGTGATCGCTGAAACCGGGGCCGGTCAGCATGGTGTGGCAACCTCAACGGTAGCGGCGCGCCTGAATCAGCAGTGTGTGGTGTACATGGGTGAGACCGATATTCACCGGCAGGCCATTAACGTGTTCCGCATGCGCCTCATGGGCGCTGAAGTTCGCAGTGTCACCTCCGGTTCCAAAACCCTGAAGGATGCGCTGAACGAAGCCATGCGCGACTGGGTGACGAATGTGGACGACACCTTTTATGTGATCGGTACCGTGGCCGGGCCCCATCCCTATCCGGTCATGGTGCGTGACTTCAACGCCATCGTAGGACGTGAGGCACGAAAGCAGATGCTGGAGCAGTATGAAGAGCTTCCCGACGCGCTGGTGGCCTGCGTTGGCGGGGGCAGTAACGCAATCGGCCTGTTCCACCCCTTTATTGGCGACCGCGATGTGGCCATGTACGGGGTTGAGGCGGCCGGGCGTGGCCTGAATACGGAAGAGCACGCGGCTTCCCTGTGTGCCGGTAAGCCCGGTGTCTTGCACGGCTGCCGCACCTATCTGCTGGATGATCAGGCGGGTCAGATCACCCATACCCATTCCGTATCCGCAGGCCTCGACTATCCCGGCGTGGGCCCGGAGCATTCCTGGCTCAAAGACGAGGGCAGGGCAACCTATGTGGGTGTTACCGATGAGGAAACGCTGGCGGCGACCCATGCGCTGTCGCGCATGGAAGGCATATTGCCCGCTCTGGAAAGCGCCCACGCGATCGCGTACGGCATGAAACTGGCCAGTGAGATGCGCGCCGACCAGACCATCCTGATCAACCTGTCGGGCCGTGGTGACAAAGATGTGCAGACGCTGGCAGCGATCGAGGGTTTGGAACTGTGAGTGCGAGAATCTCCGCGAGCTTTCAAGAGGGCCGCTGTTCGCTGATTCCTTTCATCACCGTGGGCGATCCGCATGTGGACTGGACTGTCGACATCATGCACGCCCTGGTTGACGGTGGGGCCGACCTGTTGGAACTGGGCGTGCCCTTTTCTGATCCCATGGCCGACGGCCCGGTGATCCAGCAGTCCAGTGAGCGCGCCATTGAGCGTGGGGTCACTTTGGAATCGGTGCTGAATACCGTGCGCGAATTCCGCGAGCAGGATCAGCAAACCCCGGTGATTCTCATGGGCTATATGAACCCCGTGGAGCGCTTTGGGGAGGCCGATTTTCCCGCGGCCGCGGCTGCCGCTGGGGTGGACGGCCTGCTGCTGGTGGACTGCCCGCCAGAGGAAGCGCAGGTTTTGCATCAGGCGCTGGAGCAGGAGGGCTTGTCCTCCATTTTGCTGGTAGCGCCCACCACGCGCGAAGCCCGTCTGGATCGCATCTGCGGGGCCGCTAGCGGTTTCATCTATTACGTCTCCTTCAAGGGCATCACCGGCGCCAATCGACTCGATGCCGATGCGCTGCAGGCGCCTATCAATGCCATTCGCAGTCGTAGTGAACTGCCCGTCGCTGCCGGTTTTGGCATCAATGATGCCGAGTCCGCCCAAGCCGTCGCCGCCCACAGCGACGGCGTGGTGATCGGTAGCGCGCTGGTGAAGCTGCTGGCTGAATCGGAAGATCGCGAGGATGCGGTGGGTCGCGCCCGTGACTTTGTTGCGTCCGTGCGGCAGGCATTGGACAATAGCTGACTCAGCCTGCGGGCAGTTCGGGGATCCGGGACAATGAGTTGGTTTACCAAATTGATGCCCTCGCGTATTCGTACCGAGGGTGGCAACAAGCGCAATGTGCCGGAAGGCCTGTGGACCAAGTGTTCTGCCTGTACGGCGGTCCTTTATCGTCCGGAGCTGGAACGTAATCTGCAGGTCTGCCCCAAATGCGGCGAACACATGCGTATCTCGGCTCGTACCCGCCTGGATCAGTTTCTCGATCCGGACAACCGACGGGAACTGGCCAGCACGCTGGAGCCGGTGGATGTGCTGCGTTTCCGCGACAGCAAAAAGTACAAGGACCGCATCGCGGCGGCGCAGAAAAAAACCGGTGAGCGTGATGCGCTGATTGCCATGGCGGGCCAGTTACGTGGCATGCCGCTGGTCGCCTGCGCCTTCGAGTTTGGTTTTATGGGTGGCTCCATGGGCTCCGTGGTTGGTGAGAAATTCAGCCGCGCCGGACAGGAAGCGCTGCGCCTGAAATGCCCGCTGGTCAGCTTTTCTGCGACCGGCGGTGCGCGCATGCAGGAAGGGCTGCTGTCGCTGATGCAGATGGCCAAGACCAGTGCCGTGCTGGAACGCATGGGACAGGCGGGGCTACCGTTTGTTTCCGTGCTTACGCACCCGACCACCGGTGGTGTGTCGGCCAGTCTCGGCATGTTGGGTGACCTCAACGTCGGCGAGCCCGGCGCCCTGATCGGTTTTGCCGGACCGCGGGTTATTGAACAAACGGTCCGTGAAAAACTCCCGGAGGGTTTTCAGCGCAGTGAATTTTTGCTGCAAAAAGGAGCGATCGATCGCATTATCGATCGCCGCAGCCTGCGCGAGGAGCTCAGTGCCATGCTGGCCCTCATGATGTCTGGTGACCGTCCCATCCCTGTCACCGGAGAAGTGGTCCCCGCCTAAATGACTGCGCCTCCCGCCGCGCGGGATCTTTCTGCCTGGTTGCGCCTGCTCGAGGCGCGTCATCCCACCAGCATTGATCTGGGGCTAACGCGCTGTGGCGCGGTTTGGCGATCCCTGGGGGCGCCGCGGCCGGCGGCGCAGGTAGTGACCGTGGCCGGCACCAATGGCAAAGGGTCGACGGTGCGTTGGCTCTGCTCAGCACTCAACAGTTTGGGGCTGAGTCATGCTGCCTATAGCTCGCCTCACCTGCGGCGCTTTAATGAGCGGCTTTCGTTGTTCGGCGAAGATGTCAGTGACAGCGATCTGGTGCGCGCCTTCGAGGCGGTGGAGGCGGCGCGCGGAAACATATCGCTGACCTATTTCGAATTCACCACGCTGGCCTGTCTCTGGCTCATGGCGGCCGCCGCTCCGGACGTAGCTTTGCTGGAGGTGGGCCTGGGTGGACGCCTGGATACGGTGAACCTGATTGATCCTGATGTGGCCGTTATCACCCCGGTGGGCCTGGATCACCAGGCCTTTCTTGGTACGGACCGGGAGCAGATCGGCGCCGAAAAGGCGGGCATATTGCGACCGGGCATCCCTTTCATCAGTGCTGAAGTGCAGCCGCCGGAAAGCGTGTTGCAGGCGGCGGCGGAATTGGACTGTGACCTATTTCGGGCCGGGCAGGATTTCCGTTTGCAGGCCGAAGGGGAGCGACTGCGCTTTCACATCGCCGGCGCATCCTTATGGCTGGCGCGACCGCCCCTGGCGCAAGGGCACCAGCTGGCCAATCTGGCGGGTGCTCTGGCTGCGGCCTATGCTCTGACGGGCCGTTTACCGGATGCCGATGCGCTGGATTCTTCGCTGGCAGCTACCCGGCATCCGGGACGCCTGCAGTTGGTGCATGAAAAGCCGCCTTGTTGGGTGGATGTGGGGCATAACCCACTGGCTGCGACCGCGGTTGCCGATTGCCTCAGAGCGGAGACGCAGGCCCCGGTTAAGGCCGTACTGGCTATGTATGCGGACAAGGACGCGCTAACCGTAGCGCAACGCTTGGCGCCGGTGGTCGAGACGTTTTACTGTGCCGGTTTGGAAGCGCCGGAACGTGGTCAGTCTGCGCGCGCCCTGGTGGAACGTATTCAAGCGCCCGCGATGCCGGAGGCCCTGGCCTGCGGGTCGGTGACCGAGGCCCTGGTCATGGCCCGCCGGGAGGCCGCGCCGGGGCAGGGGGTGCTGGTATTCGGTTCCTTCCAGACAGCGGCCGAGGCCTTGCACTGGTTCAGTCAGGCCAGCGCTGGTGATACGGGCTAGGGCACGCTGCGGTCGCCGATCTGGATCGCTGGGTCGGGTCCGATTCAAAACGAAAAGCGTTGGCGGCCCGTGTTCGCGGCGCTATGGTGGGGTTTTTATCGTGAGCGAGAAGCTGTGATTGAGTACCTGCAACTAAGCGATCGGCTGCTGATTAGCCCGGTGGCACATGCGCCATTTTTTGTGGATGCGCTGTTTCGCAAGAAATTCGGTGATCCGGCTCCCGAGTACGGTCACGCGGTGGTCTGCTTTTATCGTCATGACTGGCATCAGTTCATGCCGCTTTGCTACACCAGTTTTCTCCCTTATGAGGAAGTGATTTTGGTCGGTGGCGCCATGACCGATGGTGCGGTCTTCAGGCTCATGTCGGAAGAAACCCGGGCTGCGATTAAGGCGCAGGGCGGTGCGTATTTTCAGGTGCTGAAGTTTGCTTTTGACTACTACCGTGACGACTGTGAGGCCTTTTTTGGTCATGCCGGTGACAAGCGCGCCTACGAGATTGATCTGCGCGCAGGCTTTGTACCGACGCCCCATGAGCATCTGATCGTTAATTTTCACAAACCCCTGACGCTGAGCCGGAAAGACGCCCTGATAGCAAAAATTCACGCCCTTGGACCGTTCTAGCGGCTGATCAGTGCTTCCAGTTCGCCGGGGGCTTGCCAATCACGACCACAGACGTAGCGCGGTAAAAACCAGATGTCATCGCTTTTTTCTACCGCCTTAGGCTGGATGGAAAAGGCCGCTTTGAACCGGTGCTTATGCTGGAATTTCGGCATGAATTCGCCGCGCAGATAATCGCTGGCCTGTCCGTAGGGGTAGGCGAAGAACAGCGGGCGTCTACCAGCAACTGCTTCAATCTGCCGGGCAGCTTCAATCACCTGCCTGTAGCAGTCTTCATAGCAGTCAACGGCTGCAAAGTTACCGCGCTGGTTGTCCTTTTGCGCAACCCTGTCCAGCGTGGGGTGCGTATGGTCCCAGCTATGACACTCGATTGAGAGCACCTCCCCCTGGTTTGCCGCTTCCCACCAGTCATCATCCCACCAGCCTTTACCCAGCATGCAGGTTCGGTCCAGTTGGGACCTCGCCGCCGGCGAACTAATGACGAAACTGCTCATGGGAATGGCTGGATGCCCCTGGTGCTGGTCACGAAAGTCCCTGGCGATGTTGAACATGCTGCGTTGCGGGCCGCAGCTTGGATGCTCAAGATCGTAATAATCAAACCAGCTACCGTCGTCCAGAGTGATGGCGAGGCAGCCTTCCACGGCATGATCGGGCAGTCGGCCCAGGCGCCACTCCACCACGCTCGACAGCGGTATAACTCTGAGGCCCATGCGCTGAATGGTAGTAAGGTCCTGAGCCAAGGCCAGGTGATCATTCTCAGCGTAGCGATTGCTGGCCACGTTCATGGCATGGTAGGTCAGTATGGGTATGTGCATGAGGCCCTCTAAATGCCGCCCCAAGTATAAAGTGAACGCTGCCACAAACCACGTCTTCTGACTTCCTCCGGAGCGGGCGCGAGGCGTGAGAGCGGGTGCCGTGAACGCGATCATGCAAGGGTGCGCCGTGCCTGCTAGACTCGCAGCCTGACCTTCAGAAGGGCGCCCATGGACAGAGCTTTAAAACAACGCCTCGTTGGTGCCTGCGTTTTGATAGCGCTGGCCGTGATTATTCTTCCCATGCTGCTGAGCGGCCAGGTGGAACCGACCCAGCAAGCAGCACCTATTGAACTGCCGACCCGCCCGAAGGCGCTTGACTTTGAGACGCGGCGCTTCCCGATTGGAACGCCAGTCCCGGACAGGCCGTCAGTGGTGCCGGAGCAGCCACCGGCGTCTTTACCCATGCCGGAAACGGAATCGTTGACAGCGGTGGAAACGGCGCCAGCTGGGGAGTTGGCCATGGCACCGCCGGAACCGGCCACCGTGCTAGTGGGGCCAGAGGCCGCTTCGGTTACCGGTGTTGAAGAAGAAGCTGGCGCTGATCCTGCGGCGCTTTTGCAACCTGCTTCGCCGGGACCGGTGCAGGTAGTCACCCCCGTCACGGAGCCGGTGCCCCTGGTAACGGAAGCGCCCACGCCCCCGCCCGAGGACCCGTCGGAGCCCGTACCCCAGGTACCCGCGGGGCGTTACCTCGTACAGGTGGCCAGTTTCAGCAGCCTGGCCAACGCGGAACGGCTGTCGCAACAGCTCCGTACCATGAGTTTGCCATTGGTCACCGATGAGGTGGAGGTGGATGCCGGGCGGCTGCATCGGGTCCGTGTCGGTGCCTTTGAGGATCGGGCGGAAGCCGAGCGCGTGTTGCAACGCCTGCAAAAAGACCTCACGGGGCTGAGTCCACGGCTTGTCGACCTGCGTCCTGATGAGGCGTCTCCAGTTACTCGTCCCGATGATCCGCTGGTGCGCTGGGTGGTACAGGTGGGTGTATTTTCGTCCGCAGACAATGCGCAGCGCCTCGTTTTTGAGCTGCGGGACGCGGGCTTTCGCGCCAGTTCAGCCGCGGTCACCCAGGACGGTGCCACCCGTCATCGGGTTCTGGTTGGCCCTGAATTGGACCGCGAGGCGGCGCTACGTTTGCGTGACCGCTTATTGCAGGAGCGCGGGCTCAAGGGCATGGTGCAGAGCGCAGGATGATGCTGGGTACCGTTGATCTGGTGCTACTGGCGCTGGTGTTGCTGTCGGTTTTGGTGGGTTTCTGGCGCGGCTTTATCAAGGAAGTTTTTGCCCTGGCGGTCTGGGCCTTTGCCCTGGTCGTCGCTTTTCAGTTTTCTGGCGTTCTGGCTGAATGGCTGGTGGGGCATATCGAGATGCCCTCGGCTCGCACCGGACTGGCTTTCACCACCATCTTTGTGCTGGTTCTGATCGTCGGTGGCTTGCTCACCTGGCTGATTGGCAAACTCGTCAAACATACCGGCTTGAGTGGTACCGATCGACTATTCGGTGGCGTATTCGGCGCTGTGCGTGGACTGGTGCTGCTGTTGGGTCTGATGATTGCGGCCGGTTTTACGCCGATTCCGGCGGACCCCTGGTGGCAGAGTTCACGGGTTATACAGGGGCTGCTGCCGCTGGCCGAGTGGGGAGCTGGTTTTCTACCAGAGGTTGCGGCGGAGTATTTCGATCTTTATCCCGAGTCTATGGAGGCTGCGCCGGAGCCTGAAACGCTGCCGGCGCCGCAGGAACAAGAGCCCGAAGCACTCACCTCTTGAAGGCTAGGGCATGCTAGAATCGCGGCCGATGACGAACAGCCGCCGCCTGGCGGGCTCGCAGGACCACTGAGGAACACCAGCATGTGCGGAATCATTGGAATTGTCGGTCGATCGCCGGTAGCGCCTGCCATCTACGATGCGCTGACCATGCTGCAACACCGTGGGCAGGATGCGGCTGGAATCGCCACCCTTGATGGCCACTGGCTCAATCTGCACAAGGGCAATGGTCTTGTATCGGATGTGTTCGGCAGCAAAAAAATGAAACGGCTGCAGGGCAATATCGGGATTGGCCACGTGCGCTATCCCACGGCGGGTGGTGATAATTCCGCCGAAGCCCAGCCGTTTTATGTGAATTCTCCCTATGGACTGGCCCTCGGGCATAACGGCAATCTGATCAATACGGATCTGCTGGCCGCCGAGTTGTTTGAGAGTGATCGCCGCCATCTGAACACCGAGTCCGATTCAGAAGTGCTACTGAACGTGCTGGCTCACGAATTACATGACGCCACCAGCGACCGTCTGACCCCGGCAGATATTTTTCGCGCAGTGGATGTGGTGCACGAGCGTTGCGAAGGCGGTTACGCGGCGGTCGCCCTGCTGGTGGACCAGGGGTTGCTGGGTTTTCGCGATCCGCGCGGTATTCGCCCAGCGGTGCTCGGCCGGCGCGATACCGATAGCGGCACTGAATGGGCCATAACCTCGGAGAGCGTTGCCCTCGACGCCATCGGCTTCCGACTGGTGCGGGATCTGCGTCCGGGCGAGGCCATTTTTGTAGACCGGAACGGCGAGATGCATAGTCATGAGAGCCGCCTCGCACAGCCCCTAACACCCTGCATTTTCGAGCATGTCTACTTTGCGCGGCCGGATTCCATGATGGATGATGTTTCCGTCTACAAGGCGCGCTTGCGTATGGGCGAGGCGCTGGCAGCCAAGATTCTGCGCGAGCGTCCGGATCATGACATCGACGTCGTGATACCGGTGCCGGATACCAGCCGCACCTCTTCGCTGCCGCTGGCGTTCGATTTGAATGTCAAATACCGCGAAGGCTTTATGAAGAATCGCTATATCGGGCGTACCTTTATCATGCCGGGGCAGGAGCAGCGTCAAAAATCGGTACGTCGCAAGCTCAATCCCATCGAACTGGAGTTTCGCGGTAAAAACGTCTTGCTGGTCGATGACTCCATTGTGCGGGGCACCACCTCGAAACAGATCATTCAGATGGCCCGCGATGCGGGCGCGGCGAAGGTGTACTTCGCTTCAGCCTCACCGCCGGTCCGCTATGCGAATATCTACGGTATCGATATGCCGGCCACCTCGGAATTGATTGCCAGCGGCCGGGAGGAGTCCGAGATTCAGGCCTTGCTGGGCGCGGATTGGTTGATTTATCAGGATATCGAAGACCTGGTAGATGCTTGCCGCGAGGGTAACAGCGCGATTGTTGACTTCGACACCTCCTGTTTTACCGGCAATTACATCACAGGCGTCCGTGACGGTTATCTGGAAGCGCTGGAAGCGCGTCGTTCTGATGCTCAGAAAAAAGCCCGCCGCAAGACCACAGCGGCGCGTCTGGCCAGCTAGATGCGGGCCAGGGGCACGCGTTGACCTGTCTTCATTGGCGTGCAAGACTGGTGCCGACTCACCACGGAAACATCTGATTTGACTACAAAACCCAAGCGCGAAACCATGTCCAAGGTGGACACGGCCTGGCTGCGTATGGAGCGTCCGGACAACCTGATGATGATCACTGGCGTGATTGGTCTGAAGGAGACGCTGGATTACGAGCGCCTGCTCGATACGATTGAGCGGCGGTTTCTGGTCTTCAAACGTTTTCGACAGAAAGCTGTGGATACGGCCAGCGGGGCCTACTGGGAACTCGACGAAGACTTTACGCTGCGCGACCACGTGCGTCGCATTGCACTGCCAGGTCGCGCCGATCGTGCCGAGTTACAGACCTTGGTGGCGGATCTGGCCAGCACGCCTTTGGATCATTCGCATCCCCTGTGGCAGTTTCATGTGGTTGAGAACTACGTGGAAGGCCCGGCCCTGGTGTCGCGGATTCATCACTGCATCGCCGATGGTATCGCGCTGGTGCAGGTATTTCTTTCCCTCACAGACACCAGTAGGAAAGCACGCCAGTCGTCCAAGAGCCCGCGTCAGTGGAAGCAGCGGCGTTCTGCAGAATCGCGGGTGTTTCGGCGCCTCTTGGAGCCGGCCCGAGAGGGGCTGGATATGGCCATGCACTTTGGGCAGAAAGCGGTGGAAGAGGGCCTTTCCATGCTGCAGGACCCAGCCAAGGCCAGCCATTATGCCAACGAAGCCGGCGAGATCATGGGTGAACTGGCGCACGCGCTGGCCTTGCCTAATGACCCGCGGACGCAGTTCAAAGGAGCGCTGGGTGTCCGCAAGGAAGTGGCCTGGGCCGATCCCTTACCGCTGAGCGAGGTCAAGTCTGTCGGCAAGGCCTTCGGGTGCACGGTCAATGATGTACTGATTGCCTCCGTGAGCGGCGCGCTGCGCAGCTATCTGGAGGAGTCTGGCGAGCACGGAGATACGGAGCGTGACCTGCGGGCGACGGTGCCGGTAAATCTGCGGCCGCTGGAACACGCGCTGGAGCTGGGTAACCATTTTGGCCTGGTGTTTCTTGAGTTGCCCATCAGTGCAGCCAATCCACTGGATCGCCTGTACACGGTGAATGAGCGTATGAATAAGCTCAAGTCTTCCAAGCAGGCGGCGGTGACCTTCGGGTTTCTGGCAGCGCTGGGTATGGGGCCTTCCGTGCTGCAAAAGCCGGTGCTGGATGTGCTCAGTGAAAAAGCCACCGCCGTGCTAACCAATGTCCCCGGACCACAGCAGCCGCTCTATCTGGCCGGTTCGCCCCTGCGGGAGCTGATGTTCTGGGTGCCACAAAATGGCAGTATTGGCATGGGTATCAGCATTCTCAGCTACAACGGTCAGGTTTTCTTCGGACTGATTACGGACCGCAAGTTGGTGCCAGAACCACAACGGGTCATTGATCGCTTCCGGGCGGAATTTGAGAAGCTACTTTATCTTGGCATGATGCTGCCCCTGGAGGGCCGGCCGCATCAGGCCCTGGCGCAGCAGCTGCTGAAGGACCGCGCGACGGAATAATTACCGGTGCATGGCCCGCCGTACAGGGTTTATTCCAGTTCTGAAAGGGCGCAGTTCACGTCCAGCTGTTCCATGGCGTCGGCCGGTTCCAGTTCCGAGGCGCTGACGTAAAGCTCGGTCACCCGATCCAGCTGTTTGTCGCCATACAGCATGTACAGACCATTGCCATACTCCATGTGCGCTATCGGTGAGTGGGGCACCAGCTCCAGCGCCTGTTCAAAATGGGTTCGGGCTTTGTCGGCACTGGCTCCATAGGTCATGGCGCCGATCATTTTTCCCACTTTGTCCACAATCTCCGCGTTGTAGAGGCCCAGCGCCGTATGCGCTTCCGCGTGTTCGGGCGCCAATTCCAGAGCCTGTTTCAGGCTCTCCTGAATCTTGCCGCCAATGCCGTGGCGCAAGGCTTCCACGATGGAAATGGACTGGCTGTAGCGGCCGAGGTTGAAGGCGTGGAAATAATAGGCATTGGCATCTTCCGGCAGGGCAGCCATGGCGGCCTCGGCGCGTTCGGCGGCGGCCAGGAGTAATTCCCGTTGGACCTCCTCGTCGTCCTCAAGATAGCCCGCATAGATTCCCGTCGCTTTATTGGCCGGGGCATGCCCAAGCGGCCCCAAAGCTGCCCCTTGCTCAATCGCCGCGCCAAAATCACCCGCATGAAATGCGCGCCAGGCCTGCTGTAGGGCATCGGCCAGCGCGTTCAGGTCACCATCGAAGTCAGTCGGTGCTGCCTTCGGGTAGGCCTCAAGCACCGTCTGCAACTGTTCCGCCGAGGGCCAGGGCTCCTGATCACCCTGGTGCAGTCGCGGCCAGGCGCTCGCGAGCGCGTCGCCGCGGTAGGGGAAAGCCGAGTTGTCGGATGGATACG
>JAOZKI010000053.1 GCA_029935455.1 Lysobacterales bacterium
CGTTCTCATACCAGGCGATCTTGTCATCAAAAAAGGACGCCGACAGCACGTCCAGATCCCCATCACCGTCCAGATCCGCCGTGGCGACGCTATAGGCACTATCGGCAGCGGTGCTGATCACCTGCTGCGTACCGAAACCGCCCGCACCATCGTTCTCATACCAGGCGATCTTGTCATCGAAAACAGACGCCGACAGCACGTCCAGATCCCCATCACCGTCCAGATCCGCCGTGGTGACGCTGGAGGCACCATCGGCAGCGGTGCTGATCACCTGCTGCGCGCTAAAGGTGGTCGTGTTGGACGCCGCAGCAAAGGGCCTCAGCGGTGCCTGCGCCTCGGCCTTGTCCCCTCCGGACCACGGCGACCGGCGCCCCGGCGCAGCACCGAACCCCAGCGCAGGATCTGTCTCGCCCGCACCTTCCCCCCTGCCATCACCGGTAGGCGAGCCCTCGCCTTCCTCAGCACCCGTATCCTGCGAAACCGCACACAGCAGATCCAGCGTACAGGAGCCACCCCCCGCCGCCAGCACCGTACCCAGCCCACAGCTGCCCGTGAGCGAGGCAGACTCGCCCGCCGCACACTGGGCCTGCATACGCGTCAGCTCCTGCGCCCGCGGCAAATCATTACGCAGCAAGGCGGGGAACTCCGTCACCTGCACCGCACCATCATGCTCGGACAACGCCCACTCCGCCGCCGCTAGCACGGCCCGTGCCTGCCCCATCAGCCACGCACCGGAACCGCCCGCCAGTAAGCCGCCACCCAGCAGCAACACCGCCGCCGCCAGATAAGGCCCCGCCCGGCGCAAACGCCAGGCCGCCAGCAGCGCCAGCGCCAAGACAAGAAGCAACAAACCGGTCCGGCCCAGCAGGGGAATGCCCTCCGGCACGGGACCAAAACTCACCGTTACGCTCTGCGCCAGCACCGGTGCCGAAGTAAAGCACAGCAGCAGCACAGCGAACCCCAAAAGCCAACGTAAACGCATGCGATCCCCTCGGAAAAAAGCATTTGTTATTAATGATCTATGGCCCGCTACGCTAGAGCACAAAGCACGGCCGGTCAAGGCGCGCAGGACACCGGCAAGAGAAGACATAAGACATAAGACAGAAGGTAGAAGGTAGAAGGTAGAAGGTAGAAGGTAGTCCATCAGCACACAGCATCTCAGGACTTTGCTATGGCTTATGGTGCACACCTACCACCCGTGCGCCCCGACATGACGCGCCGCCGGTTACGCCCCAAGGGGCTACAAAAGAAACACGCTGCGCGCGGGAGAAAGGCCAGCGACTCGCGGCACTACATGATGAGCCTTGCTTTGGCATAAACCGATATGCCCTGTATCCACAGACCCAATATGTGTCTGCCAGGCTGCGCGCCTTCATGGATTTCACGCAGGTGCAGTTCGGGCCGCTCCCCTACTGGAGCGCTGTCTGCAGCAAGAGTGACCTCCCTGCCCGAGCCAAATCCAAACCGACTGTGGCGCGGCATCACGCTGCGAGCGCGCAGGCATCCTGGATAACCTCGAGCGCTGACCGATTGCCGGGCTGACCGCCAGGGCTCGGGCATGGAGGTTTGCAGTCAGGCCGAGCGCCCTTTTCGAGCCTGTCCAATGCCGCTATGATCGGCTGATGCGTATAACGAAAAGCATGGTACTGGGAACCTGCCTGCTGCTCCTGAGCCTGAGCGCCGGCGCCGATAAGGCCGAAAAGCACCGCTATGAGGTCGAGGTTAAGGGGCCGGCCGGCAAGGTCACCTTTAGCTGCAATGATCCCTGCGAATTTGACGCGCTTCGGCAGGTTGGGCGAGTGGATGGCGAACTGACGCTGACCAGTAAGGCGGCAAGCCAACATGAGCTGAGAATGGACCTTGCACTCAACGGCGTGCACTGCTCAGGCACCTGTGCCGGCGCTGACGCCGACTTGCTGATCTTCAAGCAGGCACGCGCGCTGCGCGAAGGACTGCAGGTGACGATCCGCGATAACTATGCGTATTTCACATTCCACACGGTTGTGCCCGGGGAGCACGGCGAAGCCAGCAAGGTTGAGTATTCGGAATTCCGCATCGATCGGCCCCTGATTCTGCTGGATCTGCACGACCATGACGTATCCGTGCGCACCGCCATGGACGCTTCAGAACGCGCCCGGGCATTTTTTGAAGTGATGCGCTAGCGCTTGCTGCTGGCAAGCAAGCCGGCGAAACCTTGCTGCGTAGTTCAGCGTTGATACACCGGTGATGACGCCCAATCCGTGCCAACAGCATGAACCGTGCAAACAGGCCGGTTTACGAAAGACCAAAACGTTAGCTTGAGTTTTACACCCTATCGAATCAACGCTCAGAAATTTTTTCGCTGCACAGTGAACAGGCAGTCAACCGCATCTTGTTAGAGGCGGTTCTCATGAGCCGATTCAGCGCTGAGTCGGTGCGATATGGAAATAAAATGGTGCCGGCAGGGTGACTCGAACACCCGACCTACGCATTACGAATGCGTTGCTCTACCAGCTGAGCTATGCCGGCACGGATCCGGGACTCCGGAAGGGCGCAGAGTATAGGCAATCGGGGTTTTTTCCACAAGCTTCTTCGCCGCTTTTTTACTCCTGAAAGCCATTCATTCCTACGCCCCAGCGGGTCACTTACGGGCAGCTGTCAGGAGCGTCTGGGGCGCATGCTTAGCAACCCCCTTCCAATACACGTCCGGGAACCCTAATTATGCGCCGGCAGCGGGGGCAGCAATTCATTGAAGTCATGATCAGCAGCACGGTGCTGGCGGTGGGTCTGCTCGGCCTGGCCACGCTCGCTTCCCATAATCTGCGTGATCTCGCCCATGCACGCGATCACTGGCACGCCGCCCTGCTGGCGCAGGAGTTTCAAACCCTGACGCAGCTCCAGGGGCCACCCAAGAGCTGGCCAGCAGGCACGGCCGCTAGCTGGCAGGCCCGGGCCGGCGCGCGCCTGCCCAACGGGCACAGTCTCTGGTGCCGTGACAGCAGTCCGGCCGATGGGACACCCGGCGCCCCAGCCTGTGACCATCGGGGGGCACTGACGCTGAAGCTGTTCTGGCGCCGCAGCAGCGATAGCGAGTGGCTCCGCCTAGCGCGGGCGCTGGAAAGGTGAAACCGCGCCGGCATCAACCGCAGCCCGGCTTCACGCTGCTGGAACTGCTTATCGCCATGAGCCTCGGCGCTCTGGTCTGCGCTGGCTGCCTCGCCGTTACCATGAGCCTGACCGCGACGGTACAGGAGCAGCAGGCCCACTCCGCCATGCAGCAAGCTGCCCGCTTTGCGGAACGGCGGCTGCGTAACGCCTTTGAGCCGGCTGGCTACCATCCGCAACCCTGGCAGCCTACGCAGGAGCCTGCGGTCTTTTATGCCCTCAACAGCACGCCACCCGACTCAGACCAGATCGCCGTGCAACGCTGGTCACAGCGCAACTGCCTGGGCAATGACAACCCGGTTCGGGATACGCATGGGCAGCCTGTCTGGCATCTGCTGCAACAGCGCTTTATGGTGCGGCCCGATGGACGTTTGGCCGAAACCTGCCATTTTGGCCCGGCGCAAGGCCCAAGCAAACGCCAACTCAATGCAGCAACGCTCGTCAGCGGCGTAGAAACCCTGCAGATTCTTTTGGCTGAGGACACCAACGGCGATGGCCTCAGCAATCGCTGGGTAGCACCGGGTCAGTGGCAGCATGAGGCCGCCATCGTGGGTATTCATTTCGCACTGCTGCTGCGCAGCGAACGCCCTCTGAATGGCGCACCGCTCAGCTGGCGGCTGGCAGGACAGCCCTGGAGCGCACCCGACGATCAACATGTGCGCTTGCTGGCTGCCACCAGCGTGCCCCTGCGCGGCCGCTTGCCATGAAGATGCGGCGTCAAGGACGCGGATCGAGCTTACTGCTCTGCCTGCTGCTGTTGCTGCCGCTGACGCTGCTGGTCAGCCTGACCTGGGCGGATAGTCGCTGGGAACTGCGTCTGGCTGCCCGTGATCTTGCCGAGCAACGTGCGTTGACCGCGGCCCGATCGGCGCTGGCCTGGGCCGAAGCCTGGCTCATGAGCCTTCCGGGTGAAGCGCGCCCGCCCCCCTGCCCCGCACCCTGTACGATCCAGCCTGCTTCCCATGGTCAGCCACCGGGTGGCCAGAGTGAGCGCTGGTGGCTGGAACATGCCCATGCCGACGGCTGGCAGCCGGAAAGCGAATCACTGCTGACGGTACGCCAGCCGCGGGGCACCCCCGTGGGCCGCTGGTGGATCGGCGAACTATGGGTAGAACCAGGCGCACCGGGAGCGCAGCTTAGCTATTACCGCGTGCTGGCCCGCGCGGCGCGAGCGCCTGCGGGCGAGCCCATCGTGCTGGAATCTATCGTGGCTCGGCCCTGGGGCCACAGGGACTGGCAAGACCCCTTGCCGGCTGTGCCAGCACGCTTTTGCCAGGCCGTCGCCACACCACAACCCTGCGGACGCACCGCGTGGCAACGACAGCAATAGGAGCAGGAGGAAGGCTGTAAAGCTAGGGCCGCAGCGGGATAGGCACAGCGAAGGTCAGGGTTTTAGCGCACCAGGCGCAGGCAAAGCTCTGTTCAGGCGCGCAGCTTCAGACGCAGTTCGCGCGGCAGGGCGAACACCATGTTTTCCGGCGTGCCACTGATCTCGTCCACGGCACCCACGCCGCGTTCCTTCAGGTGGGAAATCACGCCCTCCACCAGGCTTTCCGGCGCCGAGGCGCCAGCCGTAACGCCAATCGCCTGCCGGCCCTGTAGCCACGCATCGCGGATATCTTCGGCGCCATCAATCAGGTAGGCGGGGATGCCCTGCTTTTCGGCCAGTTCGCGCAGGCGGTTGGAATTAGAGCTATTCACCGAGCCCACCACCAGCACCAGTTCAACCTGCTGCGCCAGCTCCCGCACCGCGTCCTGACGGTTCTGGGTTGCGTAGCAAATGTCATCGTGCCGTGGCCCCATGATGGCCGGGAAGCGCGCTTGCAAGGCCGCAATAATGGCCTGGGTATCATCAACGGACAGGGTGGTCTGGGTAACGAAGGCGAGCTGTTCCGGATCACCCACTTGCAGGCCGTCCACCTCTTCCATGGACTCGATCAGGTGGATGCGATTGCCCTGCGGCGGTTCCGCCAACCACTGGCCCATGGTGCCTTCCACTTCCGGGTGACCCTCGTGTCCAATCAGCACCACATCGCGGCCGGCCTTGCAGTGCCGGGCCACCTCCATATGCACCTTGGTCACCAGTGGGCAGGTCGCGTCAAAGACCTTAAGGTCGCGCTCGGCCGCCTCTCTGCGCACGCCTTTGGAAACGCCATGAGCGCTAAAGATGACCGTATTTCCGTCGGGCACATCGACCAGTTCATCGACAAAAATCGCACCCTTGCGCTCCAGTTCGCTAACCACAAAGCGGTTATGGACCACTTCGTGACGCACATAAATGGGCGCACCAAACAGCTCCAGAGCCCGCTCCACAATATCAATGGCGCGATCGACTCCGGCGCAGAAACCCCGTGGATTGGCGAGCGTCAATTTCATCCGGTACCCGGTTCTCCATCCTGTTGGCGCCGCGCCAGCATATCGCGGAGCGCATCAAGCAACAGCAAAATAATACCGCAGCTAATGGCCGCATCCGCCACGTTGAAGGCTGGCCAGTGGTAGCCCGCCACGTGCACGTCAATAAAGTCCACGACGTAGCCGAAGCGCAGGCGGTCAATCACGTTACCCAGGGCACCGGAGAGCACCAAGGCCAGAGCGAGCCCGAGCAAGCGCTCGTCCCGCCGCAGGCGCGTAATCCATAGCACCAGCATGACGGAAATCAGCAGGGCCAAACCGGTCAGAAACCACCGTTGCCAGCCCCCGGCATTGGCCAGAAAGCTGAACGCCGCCCCCGTATTATGGGCCAGACGCCAGTTGAGCCAGGACAGCACCTGCTGCGGTTGAAACAGCTGTAGATGGCTGCTGGCCAGATGCTTGGTCCACAGGTCCAGCAATAACAGCGCCAGCGCTAGACCGAGCCAGGCCAGCGTCAGCGGGTTGCGGCCCGGCCTAAGGCCCGGTTGCGTGGGCGTGAGCATGCTCAGCCAACCCGGCGTATCTCGCCGGCGCCCACCACATTCTCCACACAGCGGCCGCAAAGCTCCGGATGTGCCGCAATGGCACCCACATCGGCACGCTGATGCCAGCAGCGCACACACTTCTTGTTGCTGGAAGCGCGCACCACCAGAGCGATTTCACCCAGCTCCGTCTCCACATGCTGCGCCTCCGGCGGCGCTTCTGCCAGCGGAGCGCTAGTGGCCTCCGAGGTGATGAGCATGAAACGCAGTTCGTCGCCCAGCCAGGCCAGGGCTTCACCGGCCGCACCATCGGCATAGAGGGCGACTTCTGAGGCCAGGGATGACCCCACTTCGCCGGCTTTCCGCAAGGCTTCAATACCCTTACTGACCTCTTCACGCAGGAGCATAATCTGCCGCCAACGTTCGCGATCTGCCGCATCATCCAAGGCTGGCAGGTCTTGCTGCCAGGTCGACATGAGCACGGACGATTCGCGCTCGCCCGGCATGCTCTGCCAGATCTCTTCTGCCGTGAAGCTCAACACCGGGGCAATCCAGCGCACCAGCGCCTCAAGAATCTGCAGCATGGCGGTTTGCGCCGAGCGCCGTGCATTGCTCTCACGACCGGTGGTATAGAGCCGATCCTTGATCACATCAAGATAGAAGGCACCCATATCCACCACACAAAAATGGTGCACTTTCTGATAGACCTGGAAAAACTCATAGTCGTCATAGGCTGCAGTCAGCTCCTCCTGCAGGGCCCGCGTCCGATCCAGTGCCCAACGATCCAGCGGTAGCAGTTGCTCCGTGGGGAGGGCCTGGGACGCATCAAAGCCATCCAGATTGCCCAGCAGGAACCGGGCCGTATTCCGAATGCGTCGGTAGGCATCGGCCACCCGGTTCAGAATCTCATCGGAGACATTCATCTCCTGCCGGTAATCAGCAGCCGCAATCCACAGGCGCAGAATGTCCGCGCCCAGCCGGTTCATCACGTCCTGCGGGCTGACCACATTGCCCACGGATTTCGACATCTTGCGCCCGTCCGCGTCCACCGTGAAACCGTGCGTGAGCACCTGGCGATAAGGCGCTTCGCCGTGCAAAGCTACCGAGGTCAACAGCGACGACTGGAACCAGCCACGATGCTGATCCGAACCTTCCAGATAGAGATCCGCTGGCCGTCGCAGCTCCTCGCGCTGGTCCAGCACGCAGTAGTGACTGACCCCCGAATCAAACCAGACATCAAGAATGTCGGTGACCCGCTCCCATTCGTCCGGGTTGACCCCCAGGGTCTCGAAAATGCCGTCTTCGTACCAGACATCCACACCCTGCTGCTCGACCAGATCAGCGGCCTGGCGCATGAGCGCTACCGAGTCCGGATGCAGTTCACCGCTTCCGGGACGGACAAACAGGGTGATCGGCACGCCCCAGGTACGCTGCCGGGAAATGCACCAGTCCGGCCGGCCTTCCACCATGCCGCGAATGCGCTCTTCACCCCAGTGCGGCACCCAGCGCACACCACCAATCGCGTCCTCAGCACTGGCGCGCAGGCCCGCCTGCTCCATGCTGATAAACCATTGGGGGGTAACGCGAAAGGCCGTTGGCGACTTGTGGCGCCAGCAGTGCGGGTAGCTGTGCAGGAAGGGCTCGTGATGCAGCAAGCGCTGATCAGCCCGCAGCCTTTCCAGAATTGTTTCGTTGGCCTTCCAGACAAACTGGCCGCCAAACAGCTCCGTATCTTCCAGATAAACGCCGTTGGCACCCACCGGATTCAGCACCGGCAGGTCATAGCGGCGGCCGACCTGAAAGTCCTCCTCACCATGGCCTGGTGCCGTGTGCACGGCACCGGTACCGGCATCGGTGGTGACGTGATCACCCAGGATGACAGGCACCTGGCGGGCATAGAACGGATGCTGCAGCTGCAGCAATTCCAGCGTCGCACCCGGCACCTCAGCCAAAATTTCCGGCTGCGCCAGCCCGATGCGTTCGCTGACCGTCTCGACCAGGTCTCTGGCCAGCACCAGCGTCAGGGGCTGGCCCTGCCACTGGCCACTGACCAGGGCGTAACTCAACTCTCCATTCAGACTGACGGCCTGATTGGCTGGCAGGGTCCAGGGCGTAGTGGTCCAGATGGGAATACCCACCAGACCCGGCGCTTCCTGCACCCCAAAGCGCTGCAGCAACTGCTCGGCGTCAACGGCCGTGAACAGCACATCGATGGCTGGACTGGTCTTGTCTTGGTATTCAATTTCCGCCTCGGCCAGCGCCGAACCACAGTCGAAGCACCAGTGCACGGGCTTGGCGCCCTGGGTGACATGACCGCCTTCCACAATACCGGCCAGCGCACGAATCATGTCCGCCTCATAGCGGAAGTCGCGCGTGGCATAGGGCGTTTCCCAGGCACCGAGCACGCCCAAACGCTTGAAACCCTTCCGCTGCGCATCGATCTGACGACCGGCGTATTCGCGGCATTTCTGACGGAAGGTCGGCGCGTCTACCTTGTGCCCGACCTTGCCTACCTTCTTTTCAACCTGCAGTTCAATCGGCAAGCCGTGACAGTCCCAGCCCGGCACATAGGGTGCCTGATAGCCAGCCAGCAGCCGCGACTTGATGACCATATCCTTGAGCACCTTGTTGACGGCGTGCCCCAGGTGTATGTCGCCATTGGCGTAGGGAGGGCCATCGTGAAGGATAAACAGAGGCCGGTCCTTGGCATGTTCCTGAATGCGACCATAGAGATCGCTCTTCTCCCAGGCAGCCAGCATGGCCGGCTCCCGGTTGGCCAGATTGGCCTTCATGGGAAAACCGGTTTTTGGCAGATTGATTGTGTTTTTATAGTCCATATCACTCACCGGGCGCGCGGGCCAACAAGGTCCTTGCTCGTGCCTCATCTTGCTTCATCTGACGCACCAGCGCGTCAATCTCCGGAAAGTCCTCCTCCCCGCGCAAACGCGACAGAAAGCGAACTTCCAGCCGGCAGCCATACAGGTCGCCGGAAAAATCAAACAGGTGCACCTCAATCAGCGGCTCACCACCGCCCACCGCAGGGCGCACGCCAACGCTGGCCACACCGTCCAGCCATGCCTTACCCGGTAGACGGGCCCGCACGGCGAAGACGCCATGCAGTGGTGTGCTGCCTCGCCAGGGCCGAATGTTGGCCGTGGGATAGCCCAAGCGGCGCCCCAATTGCGCGCCCCGAACCACCCGTCCCTCAACGCTGTAGGGCCGCCCGAGGTAGGCTTCCGCGCGCTTGAAGTGCCCTTCCGCCAAAGCCTTACGCAAGGCCGAAGATGAAATGCGTTCACCGCGCTCACACACGGCCGGCACCTCAATCGTTTCATAGCCAAAGGCCTCGCCCAAATCGCGCAGCAGGGCCAGATCACCCTGCCGGGCACGACCAAAGCGAAAATCACCGCCAACCACCACACCGCGGGCCCGCAGACCGCGCACCAGAATGCGTTCTATAAACGCCTCCGGCTCCATGCTGGCCAGCGCTTTATTAAATCGCAACAGCCAGGCCAAATCCACGCCCTGGCCACGCAAAAAACGCAGCTTTTGAGCGGGCCCCATGAGGCGTGCCGGCGCCTGCTCTGGCGTAAAAAACGCTTTGGGCAGGGGCTCGAAGCTCACCAAAGCGAGCGCATCACCGGGCTCCTGCAGCGTCCGCGCATTGCTCAACAGCGCCTGGTGCCCACGATGAACACCATCAAAATTACCAATGGCAACCACGCTGGATGCACAAAGATCCTGATGATCATGGTCTCGAAGGAGGTTCATTTGCTGCTGCCGGATGACCTGCGGGACAAGCGGCCGATTATAGCAAGCCAGAGCCTGGAAAGGCCCGCGTGGTCACGAAAAACTGTGGCTTAGGCAGACTCACGAAGCAGCTGGGTCGGGCGTATGCCCAGGAGCAGGAGCGAGACCCCGTAGAGACCGGCGCCAGCTATGATCCAGGCACCCAGACGCCAGGCCCGGTCCCAGGCCTGCAGCGGCAACCAGTGCGTCAGCGCCGGCACGGCCAGCACCAGCAGCGCAGCCATAGCCAGGCAGGCCAAAATCACCGCCAGACCAAGGTGCCCCCAGCCAGCCAGCGGCGTATAGACACCGCAACGGCGCAGGCCACGATAGAGCAGCGCGGCATTGAGCCAGGCGGCAGCAGAACTGGCTGCAGCGAGGCCCGCGTGGGGACCAGCAACACCCAGCGTCAACAGACTGCCCACAAAGAGCAGATTCAGCAGGACATTAAGCCCCATGGCCAGCAGGCTGATGCGCACCGGTGTGGCCGGATCCTGGCGGGCAAAATAGCCCGGCGCCAGCACCTTGATGGCAATGAAAGCCGGTAGACCCGCCGCATAGGCCACCAGACTCAGACCCGCCATCTGCACATCGCTGGCTGCAAAACGGCCGTATTGAAACAGGGTGGCCAGCATGGGCTCGGCCAGCGTGGCCAGGCCCACGGCGGCCGGCAGGGTGATCACGAGCGCCAGGCGCAGGGCCCAGTCCAGCGTGGCGGAGAACGCTTCAGGGCTCTGCGCCGCATGCTTGCGTGAGAGGCTGGGGAGAATGACCGTTGCCAGCGCGACGCCAAACACGCCCAGGGGAAACTCCAGCAGGCGGTCGGAATAGTAGAGCCAGGACACGCTGCCGGTGATCAGGAAGGTGGCGATCACGCTGTCGATGAGCAGGTTCACCTGCGCCGCCGAGGAACCCAGCAGCGTCGGCACCATCAGTTTCAGCACGCGTCGCACACCACTGTGCCGCCAGCCCCAGCGCGGCCGGGGCAGTAAACCCAGACGCATGAGTGCCGGCAGCTGAAACAGCAGCTGCACCAGACCGGCCAGAAACACCCCCCAGGCCAGCGCCATGACCGGCACCTCAAAGTGCGAGGACAGCAAAACCGCACAGCCAATCAAACTCAGGTTCAGAAGCACCGGCGTTAGAGCCGGTATCAGAAAGCGCTCGAAGCTATTGAGAATGCCCCCCGCAAGCGCCGTGAGGCTGATAAACAGAATGTAGGGGAAGGTGATGCGCAGCATATCGCTGGCCAGCGCGAACTCCGGACGCCCCTCGGTCCACCAGCCGGGCGCAAACACCGCCAGCACGGCCGGCGCAAAGGTGACCCCCAGCGCCGTAAGCAGCAGCAACACCGATAGCAGCGCGCCGGTCACATGGTCGATAAATTCGCGCAGCGCCTGCCGGTCCCCCGCCTCCCGCAGCTCGGACAAGACCGGTACAAAGGCGAGGGAAAAAGAGCCCTCGGCAAACAGCCGCCGCATAAAATTGGGAATCTTGAAGGCCAGAAAGAAGGCATCGGTTTCGCCACTGGCACCAAACCAGCGGGCGAGCACGACGTCCCGCAGAAACCCGAGAATCCGTGACAAAATGGTGGCGCTGCCCACGGTGGCCGTGGATTGGAGCAATTTCAAAACCTTAGGTCCTTCTGATGGCGCGCCCGCCGGCACTGCTAAAGCGCCTAAAAGCGTTGACCCCACCCGCTAAAACGGGGATAATGCGCGGCTTGATTTTTCGACCCTGAATTTTTGGAGAAAACCTTGGCTAACAGTCTATCAGCACGCAAACGTGCCCGTCAGGCCGAGAAAAACCGCCTGCGTAACGCCTCCCAGCGCTCTGCCATGCGGACGGCCCTCAAGAAAGTGAATGCGGCCATCGAGTCTGGTGACAAGGCTGCCGCCGAGACGGCTTATAAAGCCGCTGTCCCCAGCATCGATAAGTCCGTGACCAAAGGCCTGATCCACCGGAACAAGGCCGCGCGACACAAGTCGCGACTGAACGCGCAGATTCGCGCGCTCTAATCACGAGCACGATTGCATCACAAGTAAATGAAAAAGCCCCGCTTATGGCGGGGCTTTTTTATGGCAAAGCTCGGCGCTATTCCGGATCCGGCGGCGTCTCCGGCAGAATCGTCGCATAGCGCTCGTCGATCTCCTCTTCCTCCGCAGCATCGGCACTCTGCTGCTCCACTGCCCGCATGATGCGCTGCACCAGATCGTCCGTACCCTGCTGGGCCACGGAGGAAATCACCGCCCATTCACCGTCCCATGCCAGCGCTTTTAGAACCGCCTGTACGGTGGAATCGAGCGCCTCCGGAGCCAGCAGGTCGGCCTTGGTAAAGACCAGCCAGCGCGGCTTGTCGGCCAGCGCCGCGTCATAGTTAAGTAGTTCGCGCTCCAACTCACGCACAGCCGCTGCGGGATCTTTGCCATCCAGCGGTGCCAACTCCACCAGATGCAGCAGCAAGCGCGTGCGCTGCAGATGTTTCAGGAACTGGATACCCAGGCCCGCGCCCTCCGCTGCGCCTTCGATAATGCCGGGAATATCAGCAATGACGAAGCTGTGATCGACATCAATACTGACCACGCCCAGATTCGGGTGCAAGGTGGTAAAGGGGTAATCTGCCACCTTGGGACGCGCCGCCGACACGGCGCTGATCAGGGTCGATTTACCCGCATTGGGATAGCCCAGCAGGCCCACATCGGCCAGCACCTTCAACTCCAGCTGCAGCTGCCGTTCCTCACCCGGCTCACCGGGAACGAACTTGCGCGGAGCCCGGTTCGTGGAACTCTTGAAATGCACATTGCCCAGACCGCCCTTGCCGCCCCGGGCTACCAGCATTTCCTGACCGTGGCGGGTCACCTCGCCCAGCACCTCACCGCTCTCCTCGTCACGCACAATGGTGCCCAGCGGTACACGGATCACGACCTGGTCTGCGCCCTTACCGGCCATCTGCCGGCCGCGCCCGGGCTCACCGTTCTTGGCCTTGTATTCCCGCCGATGGCGAAAGTCCACCAGCGTATTCAAACCCGAATCGCCCTGTAGCAGCACGCTACCGCCCCGCCCGCCATCACCGCCGTCCGGCCCGCCGTACTGGATATATTTTTCGCGACGAAATGACGCCGAGCCATCACCGCCCTTGCCGGCACGAACATGGATTGATGCTTCATCAACGAATTTCATGAGTTGCTCCCGCTGTCGGCTCCCGCCGCCCGCGCTCCGCGTCCGGCGCCAAAACCGGACCAAAAAAAACCCCGCCAGAGCGGGGCTTTTTCGCAGCTTCGGGCCGATTTACTCGGCGTCGATGCTGACGTATTTGCGCTTGGGCATGCCCCGCGTTTCAAATTTCACTTTACCGTCTTTCAGCGCGAACAGCGTGTGATCGCGGCCGACGCCTACGTTATCACCCGCTTTGAACTTGGTGCCACGCTGGCGCACGATGATGTTACCGGCCAGTACTGCTTCACCGCCATAGCGTTTCACGCCCAGATACTTCGGGTTTGAATCGCGACCGTTACGAGTACTACCGCCTGCCTTCTTATGTGCCATGACTTAAGTCTCCTGTCAGTCTTCAGACTTGGCGTCGTCTTTCTTGGCTTTCGCCTTCGACTCAGCCTTTGCTGCGGTCTTTTTCGGCGCTGCTTTTTTGGCAGCCGCCTTCTTGGGTTTGGCAGCCGCTTTCGCTGGCGCCTTATCTTCATCCGTTGCTGCTTTCTTGGCGGCGGCTTTTTTCTTCGCCGGCGCTTTCTTGGCAGCGGTACCTTCGATGCCGGTGATCTCCAGCAGCGTGTAGTACTGACGGTGGCCCATGCGCTTCATGTGATGCTTACGGCGCTTGAACTTGATGATTTTGACCTTGTCTCCGCGGCCATGCTCGACCACCGTAGCCAGCACTTTTCCGCCTTCAACCAGCGGCGTGCCCACCTTGACGTCGGCACCTTCGCCAACCATGAGAACCTGGTCCAGCTCGACAGTGGCACCTTTCTCCACTTCCAGCTTTTCTACCTTGATCTGATCACCGGCGGCAGCACGGTACTGCTTCCCGCCAGTTTTGAAAACTGCGTACATTGGTATCCCGCTCCATCTCGTGCTCGGGCGCCCGGTAAGGGGTCTTGAACTGGCCCGGCAGCTGGGTCATTTTTCAGGCCTTTTCAGCGCTTTGCAGCTAACTGGGTCGGCCCTCCACAAAAGAGCGGGGATGTTAGCGGTTTTGCCCCCGCAGGTCAACACGATAAGCACCCTTTCCATGGCCCTGTTAGCGGTCTTAAGGAACCACTACATGACTTTGCTCCCATCACACGGGGGAGCGTATAGTAGGGAGTTTACTTTTTGGCTGACAGGCAATGGACAACATCCTGATCCGGGGCGCCCGGACCCACAATCTGGACAACATTGACATCGAGTTGCCGCGCGACCAGCTGATTGTGATTACGGGCCTGTCCGGATCCGGCAAATCATCGCTGGCTTTCGACACCATCTACGCGGAAGGGCAGCGGCGCTATGTGGAATCGCTATCTGCCTACGCCCGGCAGTTCCTGTCCATGATGGAGAAACCCGATGTGGATCACATCGAGGGCCTGTCACCCGCCATCTCCATCGAACAGAAGTCGACCTCGCACAACCCGCGCTCCACCGTTGGCACCATTACGGAAATCTACGACTACCTGCGCCTGCTCTTCGCCCGCGTCGGTACACCCTGCTGCCCGGAACACGGGGTACCGCTGGAGGCGCAAACCATCTCACAAATGGTGGATCAGATTCTTGCGCTGCCCGAGGGTAGCAAGTGCATGCTGCTGGCGCCGGTGGTCCGTAATCGTAAGGGCGAGCATGCACAGCTCTTTGATGAGCTGCGCGCGCAGGGCTTCGTGCGCGTGCGCGTGGATGGCAGCATTTACGGTATCGACGATGCGCCAGAGCTGGAACTGCGTAAAAAACACAACATCGACGTGGTCATTGATCGCTTCCGAATCCGTGATGACTTGAAACAACGACTGGCCGAATCACTGGAAACGGCGCTCCATCTGTCCGACGGTCTGGCCGTGATCAGCCCCTTGGATGAGAACAGCGACATCGAAGAGAAGATGTTCTCTTCACGCTACTCCTGCGTGCACTGCGATTACAGCTTGCAGGAGCTGGAGCCACGCATGTTCTCATTCAACAATCCCAACGGCGCCTGCCCAAAATGCGACGGGCTGGGCATGAGCACCTTTTTCGATCCGGAGCGTGTGGTCAGCAATCCATCCGTGAGCCTTGCCGGTGGTGCGGTCCGGGGCTGGGATCGGCGCAATGCCTATTACTTCCAGATCATCCGCTCACTGGCCCGTCATTATGACTTCGACGTTGACACGCCGTTTGAGGAGCTGCCGGAGAAGATCCGCGAGGTGGTGCTCTTTGGTAGCGGTGAGGAGATCATCGATTTCGAATACTTTGGCGACAAGGGTACGCAGACGCGCAGCCACGCTTTCGCCGGCGTCATTCCCAATCTCGAGCGACGCTACCGGGAGACAGACGCACGCATCGTGCGCGAAGAACTGGCCAAGTATATTTCCACCATGCCCTGCCCCGAGTGCAACGGACAGCGGCTTAATGCGGAAGCACGCAACGTGTTTATCGAAGGCACCAACCTGCCGACGGTGACCGCCTGGACCATTGAAGACTGCCTGGCGTTCTTTAACGGTCTGAGCCTGAGCGGGCGCAAGGGTGAGATCGCCGCAAAAATTCTCAAGGAGGTGTGCGATCGCCTGACCTTCCTGGTGAATGTGGGTCTGGATTATCTGACGCTGGAGCGACAGGCCGATACCCTGTCTGGTGGCGAAGCTCAGCGCATCCGGCTGGCCAGCCAGATTGGTGCCGGTCTGGTTGGCGTCATGTACATCCTTGATGAACCCTCCATTGGTCTGCACCAGCGCGACAACGAACGTCTGCTGGCCACGCTCACACGCCTGCGCGATCTCGGCAATACGGTAATCGTGGTGGAACATGACGAAGAGGCCATTCGCCTGGCGGACTGGGTGGTCGATATCGGCCCCGGGGCCGGCGTCCATGGCGGCAAGGTGGTCTTCAACGGCACACCCACGGAGATGATCAAGGACCCGAACTCCGTCACCGGTCAATTTTTGTCCGGCGCGCGGGTGATTCCGGTTCCGGAACAGCGACTCAGCCCGGATCCCGAGCGCATGCTGCGCCTGTTCGGCGCCAGTGGCAATAACCTGAAAGCGGTTGATCTCGAGATCCCGGCCGGCCTATTGGTCTGCGTCACAGGAGTATCCGGTTCCGGCAAGTCGACGCTGATTAACAACACGCTGCACCGGCTAGCGGCCCGTCATCTGTATGACTCCAGCGCGCAGCCAGCTCCCCATGAGCGCGTTGAGAACCTCGACCTCTTCGACAAGGTGGTAGACATCGACCAGTCACCCATTGGGCGCACACCACGCTCCAACCCCGCCACCTACACGGGTCTGTTTACACCCATTCGCGAACTTTTTGCTGGCACTCAGGAAGCCCGCGCCCGGGGCTACAAGCCGGGACGCTTCAGCTTTAACGTCAAGGGTGGCCGCTGTGAGGCCTGTCAGGGGGACGGCTTGATCCGCGTAGAGATGCACTTTCTGCCTGACATTTACGTACCCTGCGATGTTTGCCATGGCAAGCGCTACAACCGCGAAACCCTGACCGTGACCTACAAGGGCAAGAACATCCACGAAGTGCTGAACATGACGGTTGAGGATGCACTGGAGTTTTTCGCAGCAGTTCCGACCATCGCACGCAAGCTGGAAATGCTGGATGCCGTGGGGCTTAGCTACATCACGCTGGGCCAGAGCGCCACCACTCTGTCCGGCGGCGAAGCTCAACGCATCAAGCTAGCAAAAGAACTATCGAAACGCGACACGGGGCGCACGCTTTACATCCTGGACGAACCAACCACGGGGCTGCATTTCCAGGATATTGAACAGTTGCTTAAGGTGCTGCACCGCCTGCGCGATCACGGTAATACGGTGGTGGTGATCGAGCACAACCTGGACGTGATCAAGACCGCCGACTGGCTGGTTGACCTGGGCCCTGAGGGTGGTAACAAGGGCGGTGAAATCATTGCCACGGGCACCCCGGAGCAAGTGGCTGCCGAGCCAGCCTCCCATACCGGGCGCTTCCTACGCCCACTACTTAAATTGGATCGCAAAGCGCGCAAGAGCGCCTGAGGACATTATGGCCAAGACCATTACACTAGATATCCCGGTGCGCTGGGGAGATCTCGACGCTTTTAATCACGTGAACAACACGGTTTTTCTGCGCTACCTGGAAGAAGCACGCATCTGCTTTTTCGCGGAGATGGGTGATCGCTGGGCCGATGAACGTAGCGGGCCGGTGGTGGTCAACGTGAACTGCAATTTTCGCCGCGAAATCCGTTACCCGGCTACGGTACGCATTTCCCTGACGGCCAGTGCCGCCAGCGCCAAACGCATGCTAATGGCACATACCATCACCGATGCCCAGCAGCCGGACATTCTGTATGCGGATGCGGAGATCACCGCGGTTTGGGTCGCGCAAGGCGCCGGTGCCATTGAACTCCCCGCGCACGTGCGGGAACTGCTCGGCGAAAGTGACTAACTGACGCCGAACCCCAAAAACAAACATACCGAGGAAACTCATGCTTGAGATACAAGATCACGGACGGGTGCGAGAAATCCGTCTCAACCGACCGCCGGTCAACGCCCTTAACCCGGAACTGATTGAGGCCCTGAACAGCGCTCTGAAAGCCGCGGCCACCGAGGCGGGGGCGGTCGTGCTTAGCGGCCGCGAAGGCATGTTCTCAGCAGGGCTTGATGTACCCATGCTACTGGGACTTGATCGCGCCGCCATGAGTGACTTCTGGGGCAGCTTCTCGGGTCTGCTCGAAACGGTGGGACGCATGCCTATCCCGGTCGCCGCAGCCATCACCGGTCATTCACCGGCGGGCGGTGCCGTAATCAGCCTGTTCTGCGATACGCGCATCATGTGCGAGGGGCGCTTCAAAATCGGCCTGAATGAAACGCAGGTGGGCCTGTCGCTGCCACCGTTCATTCATCAGGCGCTGGTGCGGCTGGTCGGCGCCCACAAGGCCGAAGGCCTGCTGGTCTCCGGCGCCCTGGTCGGTCCCCAGGAAGCCCTGGCACTGGGGCTGGTGGACCAACTGGCTGAAGATCCGGCCGCTGCCGTATCCCAGGCCGTGGCCTGGTGCGAAAACCTGCTCCGCCTGCCACCGGTCACCATGTCCAACAACCGGCGCATGATGCGGGAGTCACTAACCAGCCTCTTCGACGAAGCCGGCACCATGGATCACGAAGCCTTTCTATCCGTCTGGTTCAGCGACGAAACGCAGGCCACGCTGCACGCGCTGGTGGCCGCTCTCGGCAAGAAATAGCCGCCGCGCGGGGCGCGTCGCCCAGCTCAGCGACCGGTGGCTACCGGTCGCTGGGAATCCCGGATCCACTCGCTCCAGGAACCGACATAAAGACGACTGCCCGGCAATTGGGCGTACTCCATGGCGAACAGATTGTGACAAGCCGTCACGCCCGACCCGCACATGTGGACCGTCGCTGCGGGGCCCTTGCGGGCTAGCAGCGGCTCCAAGTCGGCTTTGATCTGTTCTGCCGGGCGCCAGCGCTGTCGCGCAGTCAGATTGCCACTGAAGGGCCGATTGCAGGCACCTGGCACATGACCGGCAAGCGCATCAA
>JAOZKI010000108.1 GCA_029935455.1 Lysobacterales bacterium
TCAATCCACTTGCCGTTCTCGAGGGGGCGGAGCTGGGCGATGAGCTGCTTGAAGCCCTCGGGGATAGTGGCCTGTTCCAGACGGAACTGACCCGGGAGACCGTTTCACGCGTTGGCATCGCCGCTGTCTGGCCACTCTACTCGGGTGGCCGCATTAGCGCGGAGCAGGATGTGGCGGCAGCGGGTCGTGACGCCTCGCAAGAGTCCTTCCAGCTTGGCAGGCAGGCTCTGTTTCGTGAGACCGTAACGCGCTATTGCGGCGTGCGCCTGCTAACACGTCTGCTGGAAACCCGATCGGTGCATCTTCATGATCTGGATCGGCATCTCTATGACGCGCGCGCTCTGGAACGCGAGGGCATCATCGCGCGGGTTGCGCGCCTGTCCATCGAGGCTGCGCATGCGAAAGTTAAAGTGGAGCGTGACCGGGTCTGACGGGAGCTGGAACTGGCGCAACTCTCCCTAGCGGAGCTGCTGGTGGAGGCAACCCCGCCAGAACCGCTCGATCCGCTTTTCATCAACGAAACCGTGCCAACCCTGGAGCCACTGGTAACTTCGGCGCTGGCACAGAACCCCGTGTTTGGTGCGCTGGATGCGCGTGCGCGCGAGGCGCAGGCGGTGGTGGAGCTGCAGAAAAGCCGCTGGCGCCCGGAGCTGTTTCTTTTCGGTGACGTCACCGTCTATGAGGACGACACGATCGCGGCTGATCTGATACCGGACTGGACCGTTGGCATTGGCGCCAAGTTCACCCTGATCGACCGCCTTGGTCGGAATGACTCACTGGCCGCGGCACACAGCGCTGCCGACGCTGTGCGCTACCTGCGCATGGACCTGGAGCATGAGATTCGACTGGGTGTGGCGTTGCGCCACCGAGAGGCACAGCAGGCGCTGGAGTCGGTCGCGGGTTTACACGCCAGCATTGCGCTGGCAGAGGAAGCGCTGGCCCTTCAGGAAAAGGCATTTGTGCAGGGTTTGGCGACGGCTCCGGAATTGGTGGACGCCCGGCGGGTGTTCTATGCTGACAGTCTGCTTACACAGGGGTGAACCATGAAGCAAATATGCCTGCTTGTCTGCTGGGTTCTTTGCTTGGCTGTCGGGCCTGTTTTTGCCGAGGACCCATCGGCATCCTGGGAGTGGCCGTCGGTAGCACCATCGGCAGTCGGTCTCGATGCCGACGCGTTGGCTGCCTTTGATGCCGATATAGGCCGTGGTCAATATGGTTACGTGGACTCCATGCTGGTCATCAGAAATGGCAAGATCGCTTTCGAGCGCTACTATGACCACGATTATGCTCAGGTCTACCAGCATCAGGCCAGCCAGCCCGGTCCCCTGGTGGTCGGCGACCTCACGGGCCCCTACAACTACTTCAGTGCCTGGTGGCATCCCTACTATCAGAAGGGAAGTCTGCACACCATGCAGTCGGTTACCAAGAGTGTGGCGGCCCTCATTGTTGGTATCGCTGTCGGCAGGAATGACTTCCCAGACCTTGATACCCCGGTTCTCACGTTCTTTGAGTCTGAAGCCATTGCGCATGTGGACGAGCGCAAACGGGCCATGACAATCCGGCATCTCCTGACCATGTCCACGGGCCTGGACTGGAATGAAGACCTGCCCTACACGGACCCCCTGAATTCCTGGACGGCCTTGCAGCAATCCGCAGACTGGGTGCAATACACCATCAATCAGCCCATGGCTCATGCGCCGGGTGAGGTGTTTCGCTACAACAGCGGGGCGACACTCATACTGGCGCACATTTTCAACCTCACGACTGGCATGGATATGGAGGAATACGCGGTTGAGCACCTTTTCCGCCCCCTGCATATTGAGCATTTCTGGAAGCGCACGCCCACCGGTTTGCTTGATGCTCAGGAAGGTCTGTATCTGTCCGCGCGGGACCTGGCGAAAATCATGGTTCTGGTGATGGATCGGGGGCGTTGGGATGGCCACCAGCGGGTTCCGGCGAGCTGGATTGAGGCGTCCGTGACGCCACAGCTGCCGGTTGCGGACGACGGGAGCTGGGCCTATGGCTACAAGTGGTGGTTGCATCGCTATCGTTTCGCCGATGAAGAGCGACTTGCCATCATGGGTTCGGGTTATGGTGGCCAGATTCCGGTCACGCTGCCGGAATTGGATCTGGTCGTCGTATTCACGGGTTGGAATACGCTGCCTGAGCAACCCGCGCTAAGCAGTGAAGAGGCAATTCGGCGGATCCTGGACGCCGTCACTACGCGCTAATAGGCCGATCTGCTCCAGCTGAGATAACCCGGGTCGGCAGCTTTCCTGGCCGCTGGCTAGGGCCCTCTGCTTGGGTCTAGATCTTGAGCCGAATACCGATTCGGTTGAGACCGCCCGTGAGCATCACGACGGCGAGGGCAAACAGAGCCGAGGTGAACAGACCCGGAGCGCCGCTGCTCAGCATCGGCGGCAGGTCAACCGGTAGGCGCTGCAGCAGCGGGTAGGTCACATAGGGCACCAGATAGCAGGTCAGGGTAGCAACCCCGGCCGGCAGCAGCAGTCTGGGCCAGAGTGAGTAGCCACGGAGATCGGCCAGCCCGTAGAACAGGGCAAAACACAGCACGCTGATGCCCGTGCACAGCTGGGTCCAGGCCGGTGTCGCGAGAATCTTGGAGATGCCCCAGGCGGGCCGCAGGGCGAGCCCGGCCCATAGCAACAGCACGCCGGTTACCAGTAACAAAAGGATGAACCGGCGGCCATCATTGCCGCCGCTGAAGCGCTGCTGATAGAGCGTTGCGATCACGCAGCCGGCCATGGTCATGGCGGGCATGGCGGCATCGCCGATCAGCCACAGATAGGGCTGCATGAAACCGAGCGGTTCCAGCCAGCCGGCAAAGGCAGCGATGTTGAACAGGGAAAAGAACAACCAGACTGCCGTCATGGCCAGGAGGGACTGGCCCCGGAAAAGCTGAGCTATCGCGCACAGCAGATAGGACCAGCCGATCATGCCCAGAATGCCCCACCAGTGGGGCCGCATCAGCGTGAAGTTGCTGCTCGGATCGCTGGAAAAAAGCGCCGCCAGCAGCATCAGCAATAGCACGCCGACCGCTTGCAGCAGCCGCTGCATCCGCGCCGACACCCGCTTCGGCTCATAGGCATTCCAGATCAACACAAAGGCGATGATCATAAGCACCTGCCAGCTGTTTTTGCTCAGCCGCGTGCTGGCTTCGCTGTAGCTTTCCAGGTTGACCATAAAAAAGCCCATCACAATCAGGGCCAGAGCGCGTAAAACAATGTGAGCCAGAATCTCGCGATCACCCTCACCCCGGCGTCGTCGTGCCTCTGTGGCGAAGGGAATGGCGAGACCGACGATAAAAAGAAAGGCGGGAAAGATCACATCGGAAAAACCCAGCGCATCCACGTCAGCGGGCATATGCTGTAGCCATGCCGGTACGTCCGTCAGGCGCCAGAAGTCGTTGACCCAGATCATCAGCAGCATGGTCAGGGCACGGAGTAAATCAATGGACTGAATGCGTGGGGTGGGCATGAAAAATCTTTGACTCCTCTGGTGCATTTGGCGATCTGGCAGGCCAGCGCCTGGTGGCCGTTATTTTAGCCAAGCTGTGGCGCTTCCATGCTGGTACCGTTGCGGCTAGGGGCAAGGGCCAGCCGGCAGGGCTCGGCCTGCGTCCGGGCAGCAATGCAACAGGCCGTTCGGCCGACTGGCCAGCATGGGGTGGTCCAATAGCAGAAGCCCGGCAGAGCCGGGCTTCGTTCAGGTGTGCCGTCTGCTGACGGATAGGTGAGGCACGCGCTAGAGCGCCGGGTTCATCTTGGCCGAGATCCGAACCTCGTCAATGTAAACCCGGTCGTTGTTCTCATTGCCATAGCAGCGGAATCGTAGGCGGGTTTCATTGCTCAGGCTGATGCCGCTGATAAGCACTGTCTCCTGCTGATACTCGCGGTTAGCGAAATCCACATTCCGCGTCCACTGCTGAACCATTTGATAGGAGTTACCGCCATCTGTGGAGATCTGCAACTGGAAGTATTCACCGGCATCCAGACCCCGCGGACGGTAGTCGAACGTAACTTCCACTTCCGTGCTTGATGCAAGGGCCAGATTGGCCGTGCTCATGGTGGCATCAGCGCCGTTCCGGCGCAGCCGGATGGCACCGTTGCCAGTGGCCCACTTGCCGCCACTGTAATGCACCGCATGTCGGCCGCCATCGGTCCAATTACCGAAGCCGCTCTCAAAATCATCGAACAACAGTTCGCTGAAATCACCGCCACCGGTATCGGTGCCCGTGCCGCTGAAGCTGATGCTGACCATGGGCTCATCCGGGTCGTTGGAGGGGATATCAAGACTGTCCCCGAATACGCCAACGCTTGCAGGCGTAAAGCTCACCGTCACTGCACAACTTCCAGCCGGCGCCAGTTCGTTCGCAGAGCAGGCGTCAGTGGCAATGGAGAAGGGCGCAGCCAGACCGCTCAAATTGCCCAGGCTCAGGCTCGCATCACCCAAGTTTTCAATGGTCAGGGTAGCGGTTTGCTGATCACCTACATTGACATCGCCCAGGGCGCTGCTGCCGGTCACCAGGATATCCGGTGTGCCACCACCCGTACCGGGTACCGGGGGCGGGTCATTGGGGCTGCCATTGATAGCGCTCACCTGGTTGGCGGCCCGCTCACCCTCATGTAGTGCGCCTACCACCGTCGCGGGATGGGTAATGTGTGAACCCTCACCGGCAAAGTAGATACGGTTGCCTGCCACCGGCAGCTGAAGGTCGGCGCGGAGATTGTCGCTGGCGCTCGTGAAGGTACCGACCTTGGGAAAGGAATAAACGCCCAGCGTATGGGGGTGTGCGCCCCAGTTCTGCACTTCATGGTCCAGGTAGGCCCCCGATGCTGCTTGTGTGGCAAATTGGGAAAATGTCACATCCAGGTCATCAAGAATGGCCTGCACAATTGCGTCATCACCGAAGTGCTGATCGCCGTCGGCATCACTGTAACCATCGCTGGCGAACTCCGTGAGAATGCGGCCGTTATCACCCATGGGGTAGCACATAAAGATGTGGTCGCTGCTGCCGATCTTGTAGTCCGTAGGTACCCAGCAGGCACCGGCCACCCCTTCCGTGCCCAGCCAGGCTAATGGCTGGCCCTCGGTTTCCCACCAGACCGAGTCAAAGCGGATGGCGACTTTCATACCATGGTCGATGCCAATGCCGTTATAGGCATCAACGGTGCTTTGTGGAAGGTCCGGAATGAAATCAATATGTTCTGCCTGCAGCACCCCGATGGAGACGGTCACGATGACCTGGCGGGCCGCGTGCAGGTCCCCGTTCGCATCCGTAACGATGACGTCATCACCGCGGGTATCGATAGCGGTAACCGGGGCGCTGAAAATAAAATCGCTGGTGGCAAGCACATCGTCCCACCAGATATTGTCCAGGGCATCTGAGTAGCCGAGATTCTTGTCGCCAATGACCTGGATGTCGTCAGACAGGTCCCAGTTGGTGTCCTGTAAGGCCAGGCTGCGTGCGCCGATTTTGTACAGGTTGGTCGCAAAACTTCCGCCCGCGAAGGTCGCGTCATAGATGTGATACGCCCGGTCTTCGGGGCCCACTTGGTATTCTTCCAGAACATCATCCGCCAGCGTTGTGGTTGGGTCCCGATGCTGCTGCCGGCGCCAGTACCAGTCGTAGACGTCTTCTGCCTTAACGACATCCTCATCGTCGCTACAGTCGAAAGGGGCGCTGGCCAGATACCAGCAGGTTTCGGCGCCATCGTCCATGGAGTAGGCCTCGATACCCTGGTAGCCATCCACATAAATGTCATCACCATATGCCTCCGTGATGGCTGGGAAAACCGGGTTGCCGCCGGTGGCCAGATAATGTTCCTCAGCGCCTAATTCGATGCGCGTGCTGCCCAGGGTTTTACTGTAAATACGCCCCCCGATCCGGTCAGTGGCTTCGATAACCAGTACTCGGTAGCCCGATGCATTCAGGGTCTTGGCGGCGTAGAGGCCAGCGGCCCCGGCGCCCACAATGATGACATCGTGGCTGGTATTTTCGGCCCAGCTGGAAAAGGGCAATAGTCCGCCCACAAGGGCGCATAACGCCCAACGTTTGGATCGTTTCATGGCTGTCTCCCCGCGCCGTGTTAAACCGGCGCTTCCCTCGTTAACTGGTTATTTTTATTATGAAAGTTTTGGTAGATGTTTCTTGT
>JAOZKI010000054.1:0-16167 GCA_029935455.1 Lysobacterales bacterium
AAACGGTTTCAAGCGCAACCATGTTTGCATGCATGCACAAGCCTTCGTACCGTGTCGTTCAATAGTACGGTTAATGGGTAATGGCACGGTGACTAGGGAAAACGAACCAAGCGCAGGCGATCAGTTGCAGGCCCTTCGCGAACGTTTGGATCAGGTAGACGGCGCGATTATCGAGGCCATCGCGGAGCGGCAGCAGATTGTGGCGGCGATCGGTGAGCTCAAGCAGAGTCACAATGCGCCCCTGCGTCACTACGCGCGGGAACGTGAGGTGATCGAGCTGGGCATGGCGCGGGCGCGGGCGGCGGGCGTGTCCGAGCGCATTGCGCGCGAAATATTAGAGACATTGATTCATCATTCGCTCGGTAAGCAGGAGCATGATCAGTGCATGCAATCCGGTCACGGGGAAGGACGCAAGGCGCTGGTCATCGGTGGGGCAGGGCGTATGGGCGACTGGATGGCCCGCTATCTGGACACGGTCGGCTATCAGGTCACGATTTCTGATCACAGTCTCAGTGACGGACCGTTCGAAGCGGTATCCGACTGGGAAAGCGTGCTTGACCAGCAGCATGTGGTGGTGGTTGCGGTGCCGCTGAGGCCCAGTAATCAGATTCTCATGCGTTTGGCGCAACTGCGTCCGCAGGCCCTGATCTTCGATATCGGCTCCTTGAAGAGCCCCATGCAGGAGGGGCTGGCTGCGCTACATGCGGCGGGCTGTCGGGTATGCTCCGTCCATCCCATGTTCGGCCCCAACGAGGTTGGCCTTTCCGGCCGTCAGATTCTGTTTGTTGATGTGGGTAATGCCTCTGCCCTGGCCGATGCCCGAGCGCTGTTTGCGCACACGGCCGCAGATTGCGTTGAACTGAGCCTCGATGCGCACGACGAAGTGATGGCCTGGGTGCTTGGTCTATCGCACTTCGTCAATATCGCCTTTGCCGATGCGGTGGCCAAAAGTGGACAGGATGTGCCCCTGCTCAAGCGCATTTCATCCAGTACATTCAACGCGCAGTTGCAGGTTGCCGGTCAGGTGGTATCAGAGAATCCGCATCTCTACTATGAGATTCAACAGGGCAACGCGCGGACTGCTGAGGTCATCGCTCACTTTCAGACATCGCTTGCGGGTCTTTTTACCGCCATCAGGGATATGGATGAGGACGCTTTTATAGACACCATGGCGCATGCGAACCAACGTTTGTTGCAGCAGGTCACTGATCCTCAGTGAATGCCTTGAACACGCTCTGGCCATGCGGCACAATGCGCTTCCGTTGCCCAAGCGCTGGGCGCGGAATCAATGGTGGCTCTCGTTCGTCACCTCGCGGCGATCAGTTGTGAACCCCGTCAGGCCCGGAAGGGAGCAGCGGCAGCAATGAAATCGGGTGCCGGGGAACGGCGGGCGGGGGCCGCTTCCATTGGTCTGCTATAGTCATCGGCTCACGACCCATCTCCTACCTTAGCAGGCGATTAAAACACATGAGTTATCAGGTTCTGGCCCGCAAGTGGCGACCGAAATCTTTTCAGCAACTGGTTGGTCAGGAGTCCGTGGTCCAGGCCCTGGTCAACGGTCTCGATAATGATCGTGTACATCACGCTTTTCTGTTCACGGGAACGCGGGGTGTAGGAAAAACCACCATTGCCCGGATCCTGGCCAAATGTCTGAACTGTGAGACCGGCGTCACCTCCACGCCCTGCGGTGAGTGCTCTGCCTGTGTGGACATTGATGAAGGTCGTTTTCAGGACATGCTGGAAATTGATGCGGCCTCGCGCACCAAGGTTGATGACACGCGTGAGCTATTGGAGACGGTGCAGTTCGCGCCCGCGCGCGGCCGTTACAAGGTGTACATCATCGACGAAGTGCACATGCTGTCTACGGCCAGCTTCAATGCGCTTCTGAAGACGCTTGAGGAGCCACCGCCGCATGTGAAGTTCATCCTGGCCACCACGGATCCTCAGAAAATACCGGTCACCATTCTGTCCCGCTGTCTGCGCTTCAATTTGCGTCGATTGCTACCCTCGCAGATTAGCGCCTACCTGGAGAAGCTCCTGAGCGAGGAATCCGTGGAGGCCGAGCCGAATGCTACGGAGCGGGTGGCGCGCGCTGCCGACGGCAGCATGCGTGATGCGCTCAGTCTGCTCGACCAGGCCATTGCTTTTGGTGGCGGCAAGCTGGTGGATGATGACGTGGCGCGGATGATGGGCAGCGTTGATCATGCCCATGTTGCGCGCCTCGTTGAAGGACTGTTGGCAGGTGATGCCGCGTGTTTGTTGGAGATCGTGCGCGAGTTGGCGGCTCAATCGCGTGATCTTGAGAGTGTGCTGATGGAGCTCTCGGAGGTGCTGCATCGCATGTGTCTCCTGCAGTTGGCGCCGGCCTATCGGGATCCAGAGCGCAGTGATTGGGAATCCATCGAACGTCTGGCAGCGGCGGCCAGTCCGGAAGACGTTCAGCTTTGGTATCAGATTGCGATACAGGGCCGCCGCGATCTTGGGCTTGCGCCCGATCCGCGTACGGGACTGGAAATGAGTTTGTTGCGCATGCTGGCGTTTCGCCCGCTGGAGCCACAGGCGGCTGGTACGGGTAATTCCCAGGGCAGGACGGCCTCGGCGCCGCCCCCGGCGGCCGGTGCGGCGGCTGAGGCCAAACCCGAGCCGGAAACAGCCCGGGCGCCGGCCTCCGAGGCGTGTACGCAGGCAGCGCCGGAGCCATCCGTGTCAGTCACAGGGGCGGTGACTGAACCGGTCTTGCTGGCTGACGAGCTTGAATGGCCTGAGCTAATGCAGCGTTTGCATTTGCGCGGGGCCGTTAAGGAGTTCGCCCGCCATTTACAGCTTGAAGAGCAAGCCGGCGATGAGTGGCGTTTTCAGCTCGCCGAGGAAATGGGCTATCTGGCCAATGATCAGCTGGTTCAGGCCCTGCAGCAGCGCTTGTCCGAGCAGCTGGGTCAACCGGTGCGTTTGCGCTTGCGGCAGGTGCAGGAAACCGTCGCGTCGCCTGCTATTGCCAGTGAGCAGGCTCAGCAACGGGAACTCAGTGATGCCGAGCGGGCTATCAATGAAGATGAGACCGTGCGTTCCTTGAAGGACAGCTTTGGCGCCCGCATCCTTAAGGATTCGGTGCAACCGTTACAGTAAGCACGAGCAACGAGGAAACAGACAGTGAAAGGCAACATCGCAGGCCTGCTTCAGCAGGCGCAGAAAATGCAGCAGGAAATGCAGAAGGCGCAGGAAGAGATGGCGGCGCTGGAAGTGACGGGTCAGGCCGGTGGTGGCATGGTTTCCGTGCGTATGAATGGTAAACATGCGGTGCTGGGAGTGACCATTGACCCGAGCCTGGCCGACGATGTGGAAATGCTCGAAGACCTGATCACCGCGGCCTGTAACGATGCGGTAAACCGGGTCGAGGCGACCATGAAAGAACGTATGTCCGGGCTGACTCAGGGCATGAATTTGCCGCCCGGCTTCAAGTTGCCCATGTAGCGAAAGCGCGTGGAAGTTTCACTTCTTGCCCAGCTCATCGACGCGCTACGCTGTCTGCCAGGTGTCGGCCCCAAATCCGCACAGCGCATGGCCTTGCACTTGCTTGAGCGCGACCGTGAAGGCGGGCAACGTCTGTCCGCTTCTTTGGCTTCTGCCATGGAGCATATTGGGCGCTGTCGCATGTGCCGTGACCTGACCGAGCATGAGATTTGTCACATCTGCGCCAATCCCAAGCGTGACCGCGGGCTGCTGTGTATTGTTGAATCGCCGGTCGATGTGCTGGCAATCGAGCAGGCCACCGCCTACAACGGCAATTACTTTGTGCTTCTCGGACGTCTCTCGCCACTGGATGGTATTGGCCCGGCCGAATTGGGGCTGGATGACCTGGCGCAGCGCCTCGAAAAGGAGCCGCCGCGTGAGATGATCATCGCTACCAACCCGACGGTCGAAGGTGAGGCTACCGCCTTTTACCTGAGCCAGATGGCTGAGCAGCATCAGGTGACCGTGTCTCGCATCGCCCATGGTGTGCCTCTCGGAGGCGAACTGGAATACACGGATCAAAGCACGCTGGCTCATGCCTTCGGCAGTCGGCAGTCCTTCGGGGCGTCCTGACTGCTCAAGCAGGGTTAACAGAGCGTGCTCGGGCGCTCGAATGACACCGCCAGCCAGGAATCAGGCCTCTGCCTTTTGGGGTTTCGGTTTGCTGGCACCGCTGGCCTGAATAATGATGGCATCGCGGTTCCGATCGACGGTGCTGAGTCCGATGCCTTTAACATTCACCAATTCGTCGATGTGACGAAACGGTCCATGGCGATCACGATAATCCACAATGGCCTGCGCTTTGCTTTGGCCAACTCCATCCAGGGCAGCGGCCAATTGTTCGGTGCTGGCCGTGTTGATGTCTACAGGTTCTCCCGCCCATGCGCTGCTCACCAGTAGTGCGCAGGCCGCCAGGGTTGCTCCGAGTTTTGATGCTGGGTTCATGCTGTCGTTCCTCTAGTTGCTGCTATTGCGAACCGAAGGGACAGTAAATATTAAGCGCGCTTGGCCCTCAGAGAAGCGGTAAAAATGCGCCTTATCGTGTAGGGCGAAAGCTTGCCAAGTGCTCTCACCTTTTGAGAACGCGCTGTTGTTAGATAGGCTCACAGACACGTTAGGAGCTAGCCATGAAACACAGCGCTGATCTTGTAGGTAAAACGATTTCCGGTGTGGTCGCCGTGCCCTCACGAAATAGCGGCGCCATGAAAATCTGGATGCTGCAATTCACCGACGGAACACATGTGGAGTTTGTATCCCCGGGTGCGCGACGAACCCTGGACCGGATTGCGCGCGGCAGCCATGGCGCCAAGCACTCGCAAGCCCCTGAGCAAACGATGGATCCGCAGCTCGTGTTGAATGTCGCCTAGGGGGGCTGTGATGGTGCCGCAGCGTTCCGCTAACGTTATCCACACAAGCTGTGGATAACGTTGTGGGCAAACGGGCCGGGGTCCAAGGCAGGCAACAGGCTTTCCATTTTGGTTAAAAATTAACCACCTTTCAATTGGTGCCAAAAAACAATGAGTTAGCGCGCTCCACGGCGGGCCTTTCACTTGAACTTCATGACATATTTTTGTCATGTGAACAATCAGTGACTTGTGCATAGTCACCTAAAATCCAAGAAAGGAAAGTGCGCTAAGTTGTTGATCAACGATTTTTTGACGGCGGAATTTATCCCGGCCTGCAGGCACGGTCAGTCGCCAACCAGAACCCCCCAGGCCGCTACTTCGTCCAGGAGTTGTTGGGCCTGCGGGTTGGCTTCATGCGCGGCTCGCGCTTCCTGAATTGCGGCCCTGAAGCGGCGCAGATTGAGCCGTTCTTCTGGAAGCTCCGACTTAAGGCGGGCAAGCCGATCCTGTTCCCAGCGAACGGCTTCAGATTCACTCAGGCTATCCGGCCAATTTCGGGCCCGATAGCGAAAGATCATTTCATCCATTCGCTGATCTTCGAAGGGAATGCCATGATCGGCCAGGTCGGCCGGGCCTAATCGTCGCAGGCGGCGCATGCCTTGCTGGTCCTGTTTGGAGAAAAACGGGCCGCCGTAGAGCTGCGCATCGGGGTCCGTCGGCACAGGAATCCCCGTGTCAGGTTGATAGACGGCCCGCGCGCTGCGCTGTGCCGCGGCGAAGTGTTGCAGGAGCAGTTGGGCCTGCTGCTCGCAGTGCGCACGGTTCAGCGCAATCCGGTCCAGGTCCACGCCCTGAAGGGTGTTGAGGGGCGCCAGCATGGGTGCTTCATTCACCTTTATGGAACGCAGGGGCGTGCGTTCCTCGCCCGCGGCGAGTTCCTCCTGACGGACAAACAGGCGCGCGGCCAGGGTTTCCGGGGTTTCCTCCAGCAGGCTGCGGCAGTCTCCCGCCAGGTCCGCGACGAGAATTTCGTTTTTGCGCTCCGGTCGCACGGCCAATGGCAGCACCAGTGTGGTGCTGCCCTGGGCACCGGCAATGCCCGGACCGCTGTAGACTCTGATCTGGGGCGTCTGGTAATCGAGCAACTCGTTAACCTGCGCACGCTTGCGCAGCTTCAATGCCCATTGGAATAGACGCGGTTGCGCCTGGCGTAGGCGACGGGCGAGGGCGATGGTGGCGCGCACATCTACCAGGGCATCATGGGCTCCGGCGTGCTCAATACCATTGGCTGCGGTTAAATCCTCCAGCCGAAAACTCGGTACGCCGGCTTCACGCTCGGGCCATTCCAGACCCTGGGGCCTGAGGGCGTAACACATGCGGGTCAGGTTGATCAGGTCCCAGCGGCTGTTTCCGTGCTGCCACTCGCGCGCGTAGGGGTCGAAAAAGTTGCGATAAAAAAGGTGACGACTGACATGGTCATCAAAGCGCAGGCTGTTGTAACCCACGCCACAGGTGCCCGGCTCCGTCATCAGTGCGTGTATCTGGGTGGCGAATTCTGCTTCTGAAGTGCCCTCACGTTCGGCCTCTTGCGGCGTAATGCCGGTGACCAGGCAGGCCATGGGGTGGGGCAGCATGTCCCGGGCCGGTTTGGCATAGAGGCAGACTGGATCGCCCAGCGGTTCTAGCTGTTCATCGGTTCGTAGGGCGGCGAACTGGCAGGGACGGTCATAGGCCGCGACTGTGCCGAAGGTTTCATAGTCGTGCCAAAGAAACGTCATGCGGTGGATTCCATATGGGGGCGGTGTTGCCGGTCCAGGGTGATTAGCAGATCAGCCCAGTCAGCAGCCGTGGATTGCAGGTGCTGCGCCAGGCGCTGGAAGCGGGCCAGGAAATCAGCCACCGCCTCTGGTGATTCGAGCAAACGCTTTTGGCGCTGCTGCTCCTGCCACCAGCGCCATTCAAGAATACAGTTCCAGTCCGGCGCGAGAATGGCCCAGCGCCGATCCATGCGTGAGTTCAAGGCCGCGCTGTATTGCGCGAGCTTGCGATTGACCTGGGTCCGCCACTGCTGATCCGTATCGTGTTCCGCTTCCCAGGCGTTGACCGGCTCCTGCAGGGCATCTGCATTCTGTGCGGGGAGTCCCAGGCACCAGCCCTCGATGATCAGGTCCGGCACCTCGCCGGTCAGTATCAGATGCCGCCCGCGCATGTCCTGCTCGTCCTGCCCTTTGTGAAAACGCGGCAGGCGCACCCGGCCTTCCAGGCCGCTTTGCAACCGATGCATGTCTTCCAGCAACCGGCCGAAGTCATGCGTGCCGGGCACCCCGCGCTGGCGCATGAGAGGCTGATTTCGGGCCAGCCGCTCGCGTTCCAATCGACCCAGATAGTAGTCATCCAGAGCCAGCACCACGCAGGGCCGTGCGGTTCGCGCACGCAGGGCAGCCAGCAGCCGCGCCAGCGTGCTTTTGCCCGTGCCTGGCGCGCCGGCCAGGCCCAATCGCCAGGGTGATGTCTGAGGTAGCTCGGCCAGTAATTTTACGCTGAAGCTGGCCAGGGTCTGGCTGGCTTCGGCAGCCAGTGAGCTGTTAGCGGTGAGCCATGCGTTGGCCGGTGCGATACACTCCGAGGTCATGAGTCTATGCTAGCGGTCCGCCGGCGGCTGAGCCAGCCCTGGAGAAGCCGGTGTGGGTCGGCAAGAGGGATGCAAAGGAAGGAGTAAGCAGGCATGACGGACAGGACGCAAGACACACCGGGGTCCACGGCTGCGGGGGGCGATAAGCAGGCGCTGGTAGATGAACTGTTGGCCTTGATGACGCTGGAGCCGCTGGAGGTCAATCTGTTTCGGGGCGAAAGTCGCGATATCGGCACGCCCCGGGTGTTTGGTGGCCAGGTGCTGGCCCAGGCCCTGCTGGCGGCCAGTCGCACTGTTGAAGATCGAGCCGTGCATTCACTGCACGCTTACTTTTTACGTGCCGGTGATCCGGACGCGCCCATTGTCTACAGCGTTGATCGCAGCCGTGATGGACGCAGTTTTACGGCCCGGCGTGTGGTAGCGATCCAGCACGGCCGCCAGATATTTACCCTCGCGGCTTCCTTTCAGGTGCCGCAGGCGGGCGTTACCCATCAGTTTCCCATGCCCGATGTGCCGGCCCCGGAGACGCTGACCAGCGAACGGGAGCTGAACCGGGAGCAGTGGGCCAAGGCACCCCCCAAGCTGCGCCGCTGGTTTAACCGCTTCGGACCGTTTGAGTTTCGACCCGTGAAAATGCCCGATCCGGCCAACCCGCAGCCGATGGAGCCGCGCCAACAGGTCTGGTTCCGGCTTTGCGGTGAGCTGCAGGGCGATCAGTCACTGCACCGGACGCTGCTGGCCTACGTGTCGGATTTCCATCTGGTAGGCACCGCCACCTTGCCGCATGCGCTGGCCATTCATAAAGGCAATGTGTTGCTGGCCAGTCTGGACCATGCCATGTGGTTCCATCGGGATGTGCGGGTGGATGACTGGCTGCTCTACGCCTGCGACAGCCCTAATTCTGGCGGCAGTCGTGGCCTGGCGCGCGGCTTGATCTACGACCGGGCCGGGCGGCTGGTCGCCAGCACGGCCCAGGAAGGCATGATGCGGGTAATGGAGCCCGAGGCCGACTAGCCGCTTCGCCGGCGGCCCTGGCCATGACCCGGAAGATCACGGCCGGCCGCGGCAGATCCGCTGTTGGGGTGACTAGCCCTTTATCTTGCTGACGATGTAGAGCAGCAGCACGGCGCCAATGAAGCCCACCACGATACTGCCAATTAATCCGCCTCCGGCGCTGATGTTGAGCAGGCTGAACAGCCAGCCACCGATGACACCGCCCAGCACGCCGACCACAATATTCATGACCAGACCCAGGCTCTGGCCTTTCATGACCCGGCCCGCGAGCCAGCCGGCGATGCCCCCAATAATCAAGGCTGCTATCAAACCCATAAGCTATCCCTCCTGCGGTATAACGGCCCGGATTGGCGCTGTCGCCTCCGGGGTTTAGAATCGACAGTCTAGAGCAGGGAGCCAGCATGGCAAAGCCACAGCGGAGCAGACATTTTGACGAGCGGGTATTTTGCGCCCGTTATGCCCGGTCTCGGCCGTTGTTTTTGCTCATGGTCCTTGCCTGCCTGCTGCCCAACCTGCTGGCTGCGCAGATATACAAGTACACCGACGAGGATGGCATCGTTCACTACACCAGCGAGCGTCCGCCTGAGGGCCACAGCTTCAAGCGCTTTAACTTTCCCTGCTATGCCTCGGACCCCAACTGTGGGCGCCAGGTGAACTGGGAGCAGGTGCCGCTGAATACCACGGCCTGGCGTGACAGCATCGAGCAGGCGGCGGCTGAGCACGCGGTGGATGCGGCCCTGGTACGGGCGGTCATCCACGCGGAATCGGCCTATCAGGCAGATGCCAAGTCACCCAAGGGCGCGCAGGGGCTGATGCAGCTCATGCCGGCCACCGCGCGCGAACTGGATGTTGCCGATGCCTTTGATCCGGAGAGCAATATCTGGGGGGGAACCCGCTATCTGGCCGCCATGCTGGATCTGTTCGATGGCGACATTACGCTCGCTTCGGCGGCCTATAACGCAGGGCCCGGGGCGGTGCAGCGCTATGGGGGAGTGCCTCCCTATGCGGAGACGAAGGAGTATGTCCGGCGCATTCGCATTTTGCACCGGCGCTATCGTGAAGCCGGTGCCTGAGATACCGGCCTAGTAGATCAGGCGTGCGCTGGCCACCCCGGGCACGTTGTTCAGGGCTGCCACCAGTTCCTCGCAGGGATTGACCTGCCATTCCTCGCCCAGCTGCATGCGTGCCACGGCCCGCTGGTTGCGGTAGCTCAAATAGACGGAACCCACGCCACTGCGGTAGGGCGCAAAAGCCGCACGCAGTTCGTCAGACAGCTCCGGCTGCGGGCCGTGAACCTGAATCGCCACGCCGCGGGCGAAGCGGCTTTTGGCAGCACCGAGCGCCATGACCTTACTGGCGGTCATGCGATGGCCACCGTTGAAGTCATCCACGGAGACCTTGCCCTCCACCACGATCATTTCGTCCTTGCTCAAAAGGTCCGCGTAGAGCGTAAAGGCCTCATCGTAGAGCGCCACATCCATGCGCCCCGTATGGTCTTCGATGGTGACGAATACGCGCCGGTTGGCCCGACGGATGGCGCAGACCAGGCCCGCCAGGGTCATGGGTACGCCTGCCCGACGCTTGCCATCACTCTGGGGCACCAGCTTGTCCAGCCGGCCCAGGGCGGCGGTGGTGAAGCGTTTCGTATCGGGCCGGTGCACCAGTGCCGGATGGCCGGTGAGAAACAGTCCAAGCGCTTCCTTCTCCGCCTGTAGCTGTTGCAGTTCGGCCCAGGCCGGCCGGTCGGGAATATCGATGCTGATGGGCACCGCGTCACCGCTGCTGTTGCCGAACATGTCGCTCTGACCGGCTTCCTTGTCGCGCTGGGACTGTTCGGCTGCCTGCAGCACCGTTTCCAGCGCCCCAAACATGCGGGCCCGGTTGCCGTCCTCATCCAGCGTGTCCATGGCGCCGGAGCGGATCAGCGTCTCCAGCGCCCGCTTATTGACCTTTTGCAGGTCCACGCGCACGCAGAAATCGGCCAGGCTGCGGTAGGGACCCTGGGCTTCGCGTTCTTCCAGCAAGCTCTCAATGGCGCCCTTGCCCAGCCCCTTGAGGGCGCCCAGGCCATAGCGGATCGTGCCGCTTTCCACGGCCGTGAAATGATAGACGGAGCGGTTGATATCCGGCGTCAGCAGTTCCAGCTGCATGTGACGACATTCGGCGATCATATCGCCCACCTTGTCCGTATTGTCCATGTCAGCAGACAGTACGGCGGCCATAAAGGGCGCGGGGTAGTGGGCTTTCAAATAGGCCGTATGGTAGGAGATCAGGGCGTAGGCGGCAGAGTGGGACTTGTTGAATCCATAGCCGGCAAAGGTCTCCATCTGATCGAAAATGAAGTTGGCTTTGTCCTCCGGAATATCCCGCGCCACGGACCCGTCAACAAAGATTTTCCGCTGCTTGGCCATCTCCTCGGGTTTCTTCTTGCCCATGGCCCGGCGCAGGATATCCGCGTCGCCCAGTGAATAGCCGGCCAGTTCCTGGGCGATCTGCATGACCTGTTCCTGATACAAAATCACCCCATTGGTCGGTTTGAGGATGTGCTCCACCTTGGGGTGCGGGTAACTCACCGGTTTGCGGCCGTGCTTACAGTCGATATAGGTATCGACCATGCCCGACTCCAGCGGACCGGGGCGGAACAGGGCCACCAGCGCGACAATCTCATCAAAACTGTCCGGCCGCAGCTTGCGAATCAGGTCTTTCATACCGCGGGATTCCAGCTGGAATACGGCGGTGGTCTGGCAGGCCTGGAGCAGGGCGAAGCTGCGCGCATCGTCCATGGGCAGTGTTTCGAGATCCAACGGCTCCTGTCCGGCTTCCTGACGCAGTTGATCAATGGTTTTGAGCGCCCAGTCGATGATGGTGAGCGTGCGCAGGCCCAGAAAGTCGAATTTCACCAGGCCTACCGATTCCACATCGTCCTTGTCGAACTGGGTGACCATGCCACCACCACCGGCCTCACAGAACAGGGGCGTGAAGTCCGTGAGCGCGGAGGGTGCAATGACCACACCGCCGGCATGTTTGCCCGCGTTCCGGGTTAGCCCTTCCAGGGCCCGGGCCAGATCCAGAATGGCACGGGTGTCTTCCTCTTCCTCATAGCGCCGGCTGAGTTCCGGCTCCTGCTGCAGGGCCTTGTCCAGGGTAATGCCCAATTCCAGGGGCACGAGCTTGGCGATGGAGTCCACGAATCCGTAGCCATGGCCCAAAACACGCCCGCTGTCGCGCACCACGGCCTTGGCGGCCATGGAGCCGTAGGTGATGATCTGGCTGACCTGATCGCGGCCATAGCGCTCCGCCACGTAGTCGATGACCCGGTCCCGCTTGTCCATGCAAAAATCCACGTCGAAGTCGGGCATGGAGATGCGTTCCGGGTTCAGAAAGCGTTCAAACAGCAGGTCGTACTGCAGCGGGTCCAGGCCCGTAATGCCCAGGGCCCAGGCCACCAGCGAGCCGGCGCCGGAGCCGCGTCCGGGGCCTACCGGTACCGCGTTGTCCTTGGCCCAGCGGATAAAGTCCGCCACGATAAGGAAGTAGCCGGGGAAGCCCATGTTGTTGATGACTTCCAGTTCCACGTCGAGGCGCTCGTGATAGTCCTGCAGCGCAAAGCCCTCAGCGGGCCCCTGCGTGTTCAGTAGCTGCTCCAGCCCCTGTTCCGAGACCTGTCGCAGATAGTCTTCGATGCTCATGCCGTCTGGCGTGGGGAAATCGGGCAGATAGTAGGTCCCCAACTCCAGTTCCAGATTACAGCGACGGGCAATCTCGGCGCTGTTGGCCAGCGCTTCAGGCAGGTCGGCGAACAGCTCGGCCATGGCTTCCGGGCTTTTTAGGTATTGCTGCGCCGAATAGCGCTGTTCGCGACGCTTGTCTGACAGCAGGCGTCCTTCATGAATGCACACGCGCGCATCATGAGCATCGAAATCTTCTTCGGCGAGAAAGCGCACGTCATTGCTGGCCATGACGGGGCAGGCCAGCTGGCCGGCAAGCTGCAGCACCTGATTCTCGTAGCGAGTTTCCTGTTCGCGTCCCGTGCGCTGTAGCTCGATGTAAAAGCGGTCGGGGAAGTCCTGCATCCAGTTTCGCAGCAGCTGTTCCGCCCGGTTTGGATGGCGGTTGAGCAGGGCCTGGCCGATGTCGCCCTCACGGGCCGCGGACAGGGCGATCAGCCCTTCCGCGCTCTCCCGTACCCACTCGCGCAGCACGTAGGGCTGCCCCAGTTGCTGGCCGTCGATATAGGCGCGGCTCAGAAGGCGGCACAGGTTGAGATAGCCGGTACGGTTCTGACACAGCAGCACCAGCCGGGCCGGGTGATCCGGGTCATCAGGGTTCCAGATCAGCAGGTCGGCGCCGACGATCGGCTTGATGCCTGCGGCGACCGCGGCGCGATAAAACTTAACCAGGGCAAACAGGTTGAACTGGTCCGTTACTGCAATGGCCGGCATGCCCAGTTCTTTGGCGCGGGCCAGCATGGGTTTCAGACGCAGCGTGCTGTCCACCAGCGAATATTCTGTGTGCAGGTGCAGGTGAACAAAGGGTTGGGACATGGAGGGTGTGGGCCGCTTCTATGGTTGTTTTCAGCCCCCAAGATAACATTGCCGGCGGGCCCTGAACATGGCCCATCAGAGCGCTCTGTCGATTTACCTGTGAGCGCCGATAATCGACCCCGGTTTGGTTGTGGCTGGCCGGACGCTGTGGTATCGTGCGCGCCCTGCTCGGGCGCTGGCACAGCCGCACCAGAGCGGTTGATTTTGGGCGCGTAGCTCAGCGGTAGAGCACTACCTTGACATGGTAGGGGTCACTGGTTCGATCCCAGTCGTGCCCACCAAAATACCCAACCCCTGAAACACAGTGAAAACAAGTTAATCACTGGGCTTCAGGGGTTTCTTTTTGCCTGCAGAAATGGCGCAGAGGGGCAAACGGACTTTGAGTCTGCGCTTCTTTCATCCCCTTCCATCTGTTGCGGAGGAAGCATTCGGCGCGCAGGCCACAGGGCAAAAGCGGAATAGTGCACCTCTCATGGCCGGCTGCTGTGATTGCGGCGCCCGGAGCCGCTATGCCACCCCGGTGCCTCACCCTTTGGCGGCCTGCCGTTCCCAAGAGCGCTGGCAAAGCCCCAGGAGGCCTCTGGGAGCATGCTCTGGCCTCCATCGCGATTCATGGGCGATCCGGGTAGGATGGTGGTGTTAGAGCATCTGCAAAGCGGTTAGCACTGAGGCCACTCATGTCCGACTATCAAGTCTTGACCTTCGTTGCCGCGTTCGCGTTCTGCTATAGCCTGATTGCCTCGCGGCTTGAAAAGACCCCGGTGAATGGGGCGCTGGTTTACGTGGCCGTAGGGATGCTGCTTGGGCCGCAAGTTCTCGGCCTGGTTGATCTGAACGCGGACGGGGAAACCATCAGTTGGCTGGCAGAGATTGCGCTTGCCATTTGTCTTTTTACGGACTCCTCCAACGCGAATCTGCATGTGCTGCGACGGGTGGAAGCCATTCCCGCCCGTCTGTTGCTCATGGGTTTGCCCCTGACCATCCTATTCGGTATCGCTCTGGCCTGGTTGATCTTTCGCGATCTGGGGTTTTTTGAGATCGCCCTCATCGCCACCATGCTGGCCCCAACAGATGCCGCCCTGGGAAAGGCCGTGGTCACGAATCCCGCCGTGCCTGCGAAGGTGCGCGAGAGTCTGAATGTCGAGAGTGGCTTGAATGACGGCATTTGCGTGCCGGTAATTTTGTTTTTCATCGCGCTGGCCGCAGGTTCCGTGGAGGCGTCGGAATCGTTTTCGCTGGTGATTCAATTGTCCCTGAAGGTGATCGGGATTGGGCTCATGGTCGGGGTCGTGCTGGCCATGCTGGGCGGCTACGCCTTGCGGGCTTGCGCCAGCCGCGGCTGGGTGAGCGGTACCTGGTTGCAGATCCCCATCATCGCGCTCGCCTTATTGTGTTTCGCCTTGGCGCAGTGGCTGGGTGGCAGTGGGTTCATTGCCTCCTTTGTGGGTGGCCTCATCTTCGGTGCCCTGACGAAACAGCACAAAGCGCGGTACCTGGATGCTGCGGAAGGCACCGCCGATGTGGTGGCGATGTTGACCTGGTTTGCCTTCGGGACGGTTACGCTTGGGTTGTTACTCAAAGGGATGAGTTGGCAGGTACTTCTGTACGCGATACTCAGCCTGAGCCTGGTGCGCATGTTACCGGTCATGGTGTGTCTGGCTGGCAAGGGTCTGCGGCTTGATACGCGGCTGTTTATCGGCTGGTTCGGGCCCCGCGGCCTGGCGAGTATCGTGTTTGTGGTGATGGTTATCGGCGAACATTTGCCGGGCAACGACACCATCGTTGCGGTGGTCGCCTGGACCATTGTACTGAGCGTGGTCTTACATGGCTTGTCGGCAAACCGGCTGGCAGCGGCCTATGGTGCCCGCGTGGAGGCCACTCGAATCTGACCGGCGGTCACCGGTTGTGACTTGCTGTAGCATGCTATGGCGTCGCTCTCGATTTGAATTGGGGCCATATGCTGCAGCTCACCTTTATCGGCATTCTGATCCACGTGGTCATTGAGATCGCGCTGATTATCCGCGTCATGACCCGTCCTCATCGTGATCCCGCCTCACGCATTGCCTGGGTCACCGTTATCCTGGCATTACCGATTCTGGGCATGCTCGCCTATGTGCTGCTGGGTGAGGCCAGTATTGGCCGTCGCCGCGTTGCCCGTGTGCAGGAGGTGCTCGCTGCCATGCCGGCTTTGGCGGACGTAAAACCGGGGCAAATGACCAACGCACAGGCGCAGGTGCCTGAACGCTATGGCCACCTTTTTCGCGTGGGTCAGTCAATCAGTGGGTTTCCCGTGATGGGCGGCAACGTGGCGCAGCTGATGGAAGATTCGAACGCTACGATCGACGCTATGATTGCCGATATCGACGCTGCATCGGAGCATGTGCACCTGCTGTTTTATATCTGGCTGCCGGACCATAACGGCATGAAAATGGTGGAGGCGCTTAAGCGCGCTGCATTGAGGGGCGTCACCTGTCGCGCCATGGCGGATGACCTGGGATCAAGAACCATGATCCGCTCGCCACACTGGCGCGCCATGCAGGAAGCCGGCGTTCATGTTGCCAGAGCCTTGCCCATTGGTAATCCGCTGCTGCGCCCGCTGCACGGGCGCATAGACTTGCGAAACCATCGCAAGATTTTGGTGATTGATGGACGCATCACCTATTGCGGTAGCCAGAATTGTGCCGATCCGGAGTTCCTGGTGAAGGCCAAGTTTGCCCCGTGGGTTGACGCCGTGATGCGCTTTGAAGGGCCCGTCGTGCGACAGAATCAGCACCTGTTTGCCGGTGACTGGATGAGTTACGCCCAGGAAGATATCCATTCCGTGCTCGAGCCCTTTATCGATGCGCCGCACGCAGGCTTTCCGGCGCAAGTGGTGGGTACCGGCCCCACGGTGCGCTACTCGGCCATGCCCGAGATGTTTGAGTCTCTGTTTCACGCGGCCCGCCATGAATTGACCATCTCTACGCCGTATTTTGTGCCAGATGAGTCTATGCACAATGCGCTCTGTGCAGCCGCCTGGCGGGGTGTCAAGACGACCATTATCTTTCCTGCCAGAAACGACTCCTGGATCGTCGCTGGCGCCAGTCGCAGCTATTACGGCGACTTATTGCGGGCTGGCGTC
>JAOZKI010000054.1:16177-18464 GCA_029935455.1 Lysobacterales bacterium
CGGGCTGTTGCACACCAAGTCATTAACCCTGGACGGCGAGATGACGCTGATTGGATCCGCGAATATGGACCGGCGAAGTTTTGATTTGAACTATGAAAACAACATTCTTTTCTACGCTCCGGACCTGACCCGGGCTGTGCGCGACCGGCAACAGCGCTATCTCGCTCAGTCCCAGCCCGTGACCAGCGACATGGTGGCGTCGTGGTCCCTGGGCAAGCGTCTGTGGAATAACACGCTGGCGATGCTGGGTCCCGTGCTCTGACAGCCCCCGCAATCAACAGGGCCCAGGGCGATAGACCGCGCCGACAGCCGGTTTGCGGCGGACAGCTCGCGCGAACACGGGGCGGATCGATGCCCGTCATTATCACGGGTCCATCGCGAGCGGCTAGCGGTTTGTGGAAAGGTCGCAATATTTTTGACTCAATTGATGCCTTGCCAATGCGTTGGGTGGCAACCTGTAGGCTGGCGTTGGGGCTTTCATTTCGTTGCAATAGCGTGCGTTTTTGTTTCGTCGTGCTCGTGCCGGCGATTTGTTATCCAATGCGAACGCATGATCGGGTTTTGACAGTTCTGCTTCGGTCACGGCACTTCGCAAGTCAGCCTGAATGACAGGGTGCCCGTCCTAAGTGTTGTGAAGTATTGGGTCTGGTGTTTATCGCCTTAGCCTAGTCGAATTCTAGGCTGTCACTGAGTGGGCGACTCAATTGGTGTTTTTGGCTAAATTAGAGGTCTCGACCAATATAACGAAATTCACACACACGCTTAAATTCTACGAAGTAGGAAAAAGCTCAATAGCTTATTTCTGCTTAAAAATCTTCCATAGCATGTTAAAGGCTTACGGTCTGGCAGGGTTCGTTTGGCCACGACAGCCACACCGCTTATGCCATTAAATAAGCTCGTCTTGACAAATTTACTTAAAGCTGTTTTTTTAAAGATAGCTGGCGTCTACAACATAATTAAGCCAGCAAACTTATGTCGCCACCCAAAAGAAACGGCCTAAAAAAAGGTCTGGGAGTGTATTGCCTGCGACAGACAGGCATGCTGAGGGCGAAGTTCAATGTATTCACGTTTTGCTGCTGCGATAGCGCAGATTTCGATTGTCTTTTTGTTTGTTTCTGCTTTTCCGCGTGGGGCCCATGCGGATGAAGTTGTGCAGCCGAACAAGCCTAAATGGATTGGTGGTCGAGCGCTGACAACTGACAATGGGCTGGCCGAACTGCGTTGGAAGATCAAGCATAGCGGCGCAGAGTACTATATTGTCCGTGAGGAGCTAGGCGAGCAAACTCGCGAATTTCTGGTGAGCGATAGTGCTGTGATGGTGCAGCGCATCGAAGCGGGCGATTACCGCTTTTCAGTCAAGGGGTGCATTCGTTCAGCATCAGCGCAGGACAATTGCGGATCCTTTTCTAAGAAATTAACCCTTACGGTCCCGCCCGAGGTACAGCAAGAGTTACTTTCCGAAGTCGACTCTGACGAAGCGGGTGCGCGCTCAGGTGCAGCGGCGTCGCGCTCAGGTGGTCCAGATCAACTCAAGCCGGGGGTTTACTATGATCCGCAGTACAGCGGCCAGGGCTGGAGTTTTTACTGGTCTAACCGCATGGCATTTTCTGAAGACAGTCAAGATAATGATTATGACTTGACGGGCATCTGGTACACCTTTGAAGCGAAAAAGGTCGTGCTGGAAAATGGGCTAGATTGTCCTGAGTGTCCCCCCATTTACGCCGAGTACCGCCCTGTCGTGCTGACTCTAAAGGCCATCGAAACGGGCCCGGATCAATTTGGTGGTGGGCTGTTTGTGAGGCGGGACGGGCAGGAGCTTTTGGTTGGTGGGGTTGATCTATTCTTTGGAGCGAATAACTCGACTGCATCCTTAAATTGGAGCGCTACCTTCCTCAAAGGAGAGTCGCTAAACGGTTCTCAAAATCTACAGCTGTTGGTGGGTAACGATGCCGCAAGCACCAACAATGACACCCATTACTCGAGCATATGGAAGATTGCAAGTAATGCTAGAGACTACGTCGTCAACGATATTGGTTCGCTGTCTGAGTCTTTCTACTTCATCTTTGAGGACAATGCCGGCGACCCGGTGTGGACAGTGGGCTCTAAAACCGGGTCTCCAACCTCAGGAGAGACCAGTTTTTGTGTAGGTTATCTGGATTCTGGGGCGCGTCCATCAACCAGTAGCTTGGTTCCCATGAACTGGCATTCCTCAGGCTGCTCGTTCTCATCCACAACCACGGCATCTAACCGCAACGCCCGGCGTTGGTTTACTGATTTCGAGCGCGGT